>NZ_JBEZGQ010000036.1:0-20253 GCF_040650095.1 Actinoplanes sp. NPDC048791
CGGCTCGTACCGCAGGACGGTCGACAGGTCGGCCCCGGACAGGTATGACGCCTGCACGGCCACTGCTTCGAGGACCCGGTCGGTCGGTGCGTCCCTGGCTGCCAGTTCGGCGACCTTGCGCAGCGCGGCCTGTTGGCGGGCAAGATGCCGGACCCGCGCGGTGGCCTGACTGCTGGCCAGGGCGGAGGCCACGAGTTCCGTGAACTGCTGGAGCCGCTGCTCCGTGTCCGCCGGCAGCCGATGATCGGCGCTCACCACACTCAGCAGGCCCCAGACCCGGCCGTCCACCATGACCGGTGCGGCGACGGTGGATTCGACGCGATCCCGCCGGGCTGATCGCCGCGTCCGCAGAATCTCGGCGACCAGTCCCCCGTCGTCGGCCACCTCGACGCTGGAGCCGGCCGGCGCCGGACCGCGGTGGGTCGCGAGGACGGTGAAGGAACGTGCGCCGGTGATCCGGGCCAGCGTCGTCGCCTCGCCGCCGATCAACGTGGCGGCCTCGGTGGTGACAGTGTCGAACAGGGTCTGCTCGTCAGCGTCGCGGGCCACGAGCTCCGCCACCCGCCGCAGCGCCGCCTGCTCATCGGCGATCCGGTGCAGATCATCGCGGGCCCGGGCGCCGGAGGTCGCCACCGCGGCGATCTCGGCGAACGGAGAGAGGCGCCGCTCGCTGTCCTGCGGCAGAGGACCGTCGGGATCGGTCACCGCGAGCATGCCCCACACCACACCATCGACATGGATCGGAACGGCGACCCCGGCCGGCCGGGACTGCGCCGCGTCAGCGGGACCGGAAACGGCCTCGCGGTGGTCGATGCGAGCCGCCCGACCGGTCTGCCGCAGGACGACCGCCAGCTCGTCGATGATCGAGCCGGCGGGCCGGTCGTGCGCGTCCGGGGTTCGGCTGGTGGCCACGACCGTGGCGGCGCCGGCCGGGAGAAAGTGGATGACCACGCCGAGCCGGCCGGGCAGCAGGGTGAGAGCTTCGACGGTCAGCGCCTCGAAGACGTCGTCCGGGTCGGCGCCACGCGCCGCCAGCTCCGCGACGCGGCGCAGCGCCGCTTGCTCATCGGCCAGTCCCCGGCGCTCGTCCCGGGCCTGCGCACCGGCCACCGCGGCCGCGGCGATCTCCGCGAAGTCGGCCAGCCGGTGCTCGAGGTCCGGAAGCACCGGAGCTGAACGGGTCATCGCGGTGAGGACACCCCAGATGTCGCCCTCCACCAGGATAGGTGCGGCGGCGCCGGCGGTGATGCCGAGCTCGTGCATCCGGGCGACCTGCGGCTCGCGGAGATCCCCGTACGCCTCGACCCGCACCGGGCCACCGGAGTGGAAGACCCGCAGCACCAGCCCTTCCGGGATGTGCGGAGCGCGTTCCCCGACCGCGAGTCCGGCGGGCCCGTTGTGGACCGCGACGATCGACGCCGCACCGGTGGCCTCGTAGCTGAGCATCGCGGTGAAGTCCACCGAGAACAGCTGACAGGTCTCGGCGACGACGGCGTCGAGGACGGCCTGGCGTTCCGCCCCTTGCACGATGAGCTCGGCCAGGCGCCGCAGCGCCTCCAGCTGGTCCTCGGCCGTGGACCAGCCGGCCGCGAGGTACCGGGCGTTCACTGGGGGTCCGGCGCGGCCAATTGATGCCCCCTCGTTTCCCGGCAGGGTCCCACGGCATCGTCCGCCGATTCCCCCAGAGTGGCACGAATGCGCTGGTGAGGATAGTCCGCAGCCGGCTGTTCCCCGGGTCTTGGCGAGGCATCGTCTTCGGGTTGACCCGAACTTCTCTTCCGGTCACCTCACCCCGGGATTAGGGCCGGCTGGCCTGGCCGGCGCATCCCGCTCTTGCGAGATTGGCAGCACTGCGGACAACCGAGGAGCGCACATGGCCACCGTCACCGTCGGCACGGAGAACACGACGTCGATCGATCTTTACTACGAGGATCACGGCAGCGGACCGGCCGTGGTCCTGATCAGCGGATGGCCGTTCGACAGCCGCTCCTGGGAGCCGCAGGTGCACACGCTGCTGGCGGCCGGCCACCGGGTGATCACGTACGACCGGCGTGGCTTCGGGCGCTCGAGCCGCCCGGCCGCCGGCTACGACTTCGACACCCTGGCCGGGGACCTCGACCAGCTGCTCACCGCATTGGATCTTCAAGATGTCACGCTGGTCGGCCTGTCCCTGGGCACCGGCGAGGTGGCCCGCTACATCGGCGTGCACGGCACCCAGCGGCTCAGGTCCTGCGTGTTCATCGAAAGCCTCCCACCGTCGTTCGCCAAGTCCGCGGACAACCCCCTCGGGGTCGACCAGGCCGGCGTCGACGGCGTTCAGCAGGCCATCCTGCACGACCGGTCCGCGTGGCTCACCGGGCTCATCGGCGACATGCTGAACCTGGACGAACTGCTCGGCAAGCGGGTCAGCGAGGAAGCCGTCCGCAACCTGTGGAACGCCGGTGCCCAGGCCTCCCCCGAAGCGACCTGGGCGTGCCCGGTGACCTGGCTGGACGACTTCCACAACGACCTCAAGCGCATCGACATCCCGGCGCTGGTGCTGCACGGCACGGCGGACCGGATCCTGTCGATCGAGGGCCAGGGGCGCCGCATGCACGCAGCCCTGCCGCAGGCGCACTACGTCGAGATCGAAGGCGGACCGCACCTCATGTGCCTCAGTCACGCCGACGAAGTCAACCGCGAACTGCTCGCGTTCCTCGCCAGGTAGCCACCATGTTCGACGGCTTCGTCCAGCACAGCCTGCACACCACACGCGGGCACATCTTCGCCCGGGTCGCCGGGCAGGGCCCACCCGTGCTCCTGCTCCACGGTTACCCCCAGACACATGTCATGTGGCACACCGTCGCGGACCTGCTGACCGACCGCTTCACCGTCGTCGTCGCGGACCTGCCCGGGTACGGGGCGTCGTTCCGTCCCGTACCCGCGGCGGACCACGCGCCGCATTCCAAGCGGGCGCTCGCCGCTGATCTCATCCAGGCCATGGGTCTGCTCGGTCACGAGCAGTTCGCCGTCGCCGGCCACGACCGGGGCGGGCGGGTGGCCTACCGGATGGCGCTGGATCATCCCGGGAGCGTCAGTGCCGCCGCGGTCATCGACGTCGTGCCCACCGGGGACGTGTGGGCCCGCGCCGACGCGCAGCTGGCGCTCGGGTACTGGCACTGGGCTTTCCTGGCCCAGCCGGCGCCGCTGCCCGAACGGCTCATCGCCGCCGACCCCGGCGCCTTCTTCGATTTCCACGTCCGAGCCCTCGGCCTGGGCCGGGCCCGGGACAGGTATCCGGCCGACCTGATGGCGGGTTACCGGGCCTTGCTCGACGACGTCAGCACAGTGCAGGCGATCTGCGAGGACTACCGGGCCGGCGCCACCGTGGATCGTCACCACGATGACGCCGACCGCGGCGTACGAAAGATCAGTTGTCCGGTGCTCGCGTTGTGGAGCGCCGGCGGAGCGCTGCCCCGCTTCTACGGCGACGTGCTCGACGTCTGGCGGCCATGGGCCGACGATCTCCACGGCCAGGCGATGCCGACCAGTCATTTTGTCGTCGAGGACGAGCCCGAGGCGACCGCGGCCGCCCTGGCTGCGTTCCTCGTACGCCGCCCGTCGGCTTTCCCGACCTCATGACCTCAAGGAAATTGCGCCATGTCATCCGACGCCGTTGACCATGCCCCGCAGGCCGACGAGCTTGCCGCCACCCTCAAGCGCACCGAAACCCTGCGCCGGAGCTCCTCCGTCCCCGGCCGCGACATCGTCCAGGTACGCACGGAGATCCCGGCCGGCGTCGAGTCGGGCTGGCACATCCACCCGGGCGAGGAAGTCGGCTACATCGTCGCCGGCACGGTCCGGATGGAGATCCGCGACCAGCCGACGCTCACCCTGCATCCCGGCGACGGCTTCCTGATCCCGCCCCGGACACCCCACAACGCCACCGATCTCGGCCCCGACACCGGGGTGATGCTGTCCACCTACCTCGTCGAGACCGGGCTACCACTGGCGACGTTCGTCCACTGAAGGGACCCGAGATGACATCGACCGTGATCCTCGTTCATGGCGCCTACGCGGAATCGTCGAGCTGGAACGGCGTGCTGGAACCATTGCAGGCCGCCGGACACCGGGTGATCGCCTTCGCCACCCCGCTGCGGAGCGTCGCCACGGATGCGGCGCTGCTGAGCGAGCTCGTCGGCAGCATCAACGGACCGGTGCTGCTGGTCGGGCACTCCTACGGCGGCGCGGTCATCACCAACGTCACCGCCGAGCCCGGGCACGTCACCGGGGCCGTCTACATCGCCGGCTTCGCCCTCGACCCGGGAGAAAGCTGCGCCGACGCCGCCGCGCTGGCTCCGGGATCGACCCTGGCCGAAACCCTCGTGGCCGTTCCCTCGGCCGGCGGCGGCGCAGACACCTACATCGCCCCGGAGAAGTACCACCACCAGTTCGCCGCCGACCTCTCCGTCGAGCAGGCCGGTCAGATGGCGATCACCCAGCGCCCGGTCACCGACCACGCCCTGGCCGAGCCGTCGGGCGGCCGGCCGCTGTGGCAGTCGGTGCCCAGCTGGTTCCTGTTCGGCGAACTCGACCGCAACATCCCCGCCGGCGCCCACCACATCATGGCCGTCCGGGCCAAGGCCCGCAGCACGACCGAGATCGCCGGAGCCTCGCATGTGGTCGGCATCTCGCATCCGGCCGAGACCGTTCGCCTCATCCTCGAAACCGCCGGCAACCACGACGACAACGTCTGAGCCGCATCGCGAAGGGCAGCCCGACCCATGAAGCAGCAGAACGGATCAGAAGAGAACGTCCCGACCGGCCGGCGCGGGGCATCGCGACGCGCGGTGCTGAGCGCCGGGACGGGTGCCGCCGTGACCGCCGCGGCCGTCGTGGCCGGGGAGACACCGGCGCACGCCGGGGCCGGCCGGAGCGGCACCCGCATCCCGGTGGCCCCGGGAGTCGAGGTCAACATCACCGACCTGAACGGCGGCAACCGCGGCACGGTCGTGTTCGTTCCGGGCTGGCCGCTGGCCTCCACGACCTTCGAGTACAACTACCTGTTCCTCGCCGACCACGGATACCGGGCCATCGGCCTGGACCAGCGTGGCTTCGGGCTGTCCGACGCCCCCTACGGTCCCTACACCTATGACGTGTGGGCCCGGGACATCCTGACCGTACTCAAGGCATTGTCGCTGCGTGACGTCACGCTGGTCGGGCATTCGATGGGCGGCGCTGTCGCGCTTCGCCATGCGGCGCGGTTCGGCAGCCGGGTGGGCAGGCTCGTGCTGGCCGAAGCGTCGGCTCCCCGCTACGTGTACGGCCCGCAGTCCGCCGACCTCGCCGCCGGTATCGCCGGTCTCATCTCCGGCTACGCGACCGACCGGGCGGCGACGATCCGCGGCCTGACAGCCAATTTCTTCTCCACCCACACCGACATCGCCACCGATCCCTTCCTGCAGTTCTTCGAACGGCAATGCCTCGACCAGGCCTCCTTGCCGGCCAGCCGGGCCGGGCTGATCGCGTTGCGCGACGACGACCTGACCGCCGACCTGGCCCGGGTGACGGTGCCGACCCGGGTGTTCCACGCCATCAACGACAAGATCGTGCCGTTGGACCACGGCCAGGCCCTGGCCGCCGGAATCCGCAACGCGCGGCTGGTCACCTTCGGCACGGCCGGGCACGCCGTCTACGTCGATGAGAAGGACAAGTTCAACGCCGAGCTGCTCAAGTTCATCCGCTGACCGGCCGCCCACTGTGACTTCCACCGGCCGGCCGGCGTACCGGGTGACCCCGAACGCGTTCGGAATGCCTTTCGGCATTTGCGGTCTCGCCCAGGTCTGGTCGACGGCACATGCCGTCGCCGGTGTGCCCCGGTGGCCGGCCGACACCCTGTGGGTCGCGGCGGCGTGCGTGTGGCTGGCCACCTTGATCTGGTACGCCGGAAACGTCATCCGTGGCGGCCGGCTGCGGACCGAACTCACGGATCCGGTGTTCGCGCCGTTCACCTCGCTCATCGTGGTCGTGCCCATGCTGCTCGGTATCGCCCTCGGCGGCCATGCCGAGGCCGCCGGCGAGATCGTCTTCATGGTGACGCTCGTGCTGACCGTGGCTGTCGGTGGCTGGCTCTCCGGCGAATGGATCATCGCTGACCTGAACCTGACCCAGTGGCACCCCGGGTACTTCCTGCCGACGGTCGCCGGTGGCCTGATCGCGGCCGGCGGCAGCGCGTACTTCGGGCACGACCTGCTGGCCAGGGTGATGTTCGGCTACGGCATGGTCTGCTGGCTCGTCCTGGGCTCGATCATTCTGGCGAGGCTGTTCACCGCGCCCGCGTTACCGATGGCTCTGCGTCCGACGATCGCGATCGAGGTGGCCCCTCCCGTAGTTGCGGGCAATGCGTGGTTCCTCATCAACGGCGGGCACCTCGACGCGATCGCCGCCGGGCTGGCGGGCTACGCCGTCCTGATGGCCGTGGTGCAGCTGCGGATGATCCCGGTCTACCGGCAGGTCCCGTTCGGTCCGGGCTGGTGGGCCTACTCGTTCTCCTACGCCGCGGCCGTCACCCTGGCCATCAGCTGGCTGGGCGCGGAACACGTTCCCGGCCGGACGGCCTGGGTCGCGGTCCTGCTCGCCATGCTCACCCTCGCCATCGCGGCGCTGGCGGTCCGCACCGCGCAACGCCTCGCCCAAGGCAACTACATGCCAGCCGCTGAGCCCGATCCCGCGCACCGGCCTGCACAGGACCTACCTCGTTAGGTTCACGCCATGACGCCGCGTCATCGACCTCCTGGAAGATCCCGGGCCAGCGCGATCAGCCGGTCGAGCACGCGACCGCCGTCAGTGCGCAGCCCGTTGTGCAGGTACTCGTCGGTCAGCCACCGGTGCATGCCGGGCAGGAGGTCGGCCGTCTCCTCCGAGAACTGCCGGAGCACGTACGGGTCGTCCGCGTAGATCACGGCAGCGCACGGCACGTCGACCTGAGCCAGCACCTCGGCGTCGAAGAGACGTGGCCACTCGTGCTCCGCGATGGCCGCGGCGACATCGCGGTACGGCCGCAGGCCCGGCGTGTCCTCGAAATGCCACGAGTAGAGGTGTTCGCCGGTGAGCAGCAGGGACTCGCCCGCGAAGTCGTCAGGTTGAACCCGTTCGGCCGACCACCGCGTAGCCCCGCCGTCGGCATAACTCGACTCGTGCAGGACCGCGTACAACGGGTTGCGGGAGTCGAACGGCAGCATCGCGGCGACATCATGCCGGAACGCGGAAGAAGCGAAGTCCAGCTCGAGCACGTGATGGACCTTGTCCGCGCCGCCGTCCATGCCCAGGTGGTGGCCGATCGTACGGATCAGGCGCCGGGAGATCGGGGCACCGTCGGGAGCCCGTACCTCGCCCGCGTCGCAGCGGTCGAGCAGCTCTCGAAGCCGGGCGGCATCCTGCGGGAACCTCCGGTGGTAGCGACGGTTCAGCACGCGCATCGCGTCGAAGGTGGCCGAGTAGACCTCGTCGACCGGACGCCCGACCGGGGGCAGGCCGCCGGTGAAGAACACCTCTCGAAGACTGTCCGGTGCGTGGCACAGATAGTGCAGCGAGCAATATCCTCCGAAGGACTGGCCGAGCAGACTCCACTGCCGGGCGCCCAGATGCTCCCGCAGGCATTCGGCGTCCCGCACGATCGCGTCCGCCCGGAAATGGGTCAGCCGTTCAGCGTCTGCTGCCGCGTCCGGCCCGGCAGCGCCGTAGGGCGTGGAACGTCCGGTGCCCCGCTGGTCGAGCATGATGACCCGGAAACTGCGCAATGCCCGCTCGAGCCAGGACGGCGACATCGGCCGGGACGTCGGTCGCGGCGCTTCGTGGCCCGGTCCGCCCTGGAGGTAGACGAGATACGGCAGATCGCGTCCGTCCGCGGCCACGATCTCTCGCGCGTACACCTCGATGGTCGGCCCGTCCGGGCGATCGTGGTCGAGCGGAACGGTGATCACATGGTCGGTCAGCAGCACTTCGAGATCGTACGACATCGCTTGATACATCTTCTGCTGAATACAGCAAACGCTGTATGGTCGGCGGCATGGAGACGGTGACCCACGGCGAAGTCCTCGCCCGCTTCGGCCACGCCCTGTCGGATCCGACCCGGGCCCGGCTGCTGCTCGCGCTGCGCGACGGCCCCGGCTACCCGGCCGAGCTGGCCGTCCTGCTCGGGGCCACCCGGCAGAACCTGTCCAACCATCTCGCCTGCCTGCGCGGCTGCGGCCTGGTCGTCGCCGCTCCCGAGGGCCGGCGCACCCGCTACGAACTCGCTGACACCCGCATCCGGCATGCCCTGGACGACCTGCTCGGCCTGGTCCTGGCCGTCGACCCGACTGCGTGCCCGGACGCCGCCGATCAGGACTGCTGCTGATGAGCCTCCCCCTTCTTCCGCTCACCCCGGCCGGTCCCGACCCGCTGCGCCGCGGCGTGCTGGCCCGCCGGATCCGGTGGCTGGTCGCCGCGACCATCACCTACAACGTGATCGAGGCCGTCATCGCGATCAGCGCCGGCCGGGCCGCGGACTCCACCGCGCTGATCGGCTTCGGCCTCGATTCGATCATCGAGGTCTCCTCCGCCGCCGCGGTCGCCTGGCAGTTCGCCGGCCACGATCCCGAAGCCCGGGAGAAGACCGCACTGCGGATCATCGCGTTCTCGTTCTTCGCCCTCGCCGCCTACGTCACGGTCGAATCAGCGCGATCCCTGCTGGGCGGCGCCGAGGCCGAGCACTCCACCGTCGGCATCGCCCTGGCCGCGGTCTCCCTCGCGATCATGCCCGGCCTGTCCTACGCCCAGCGCCGCGCCGGACGAGAGCTCGGCTCCCGCACCGCGGTCGCCGACTCCAAACAGACCCTGCTCTGCACCTACCTGTCCGCGGTCCTGCTCGCCGGGCTCCTGCTCAACAGCCTGGTCGGCTGGAGCTGGGCCGACCCCGCCGCCGCGCTGATCATCGCCGCCGTCGCCGTCAAGGAAGGCCGCGAAGCCTGGCGTGGTGACGCCTGCTGCGCACCCGGCCCGCTGGCCGCCACCGCGGCTGGCACGGCCGGGGACTGCGAAGACGGCTGCTGCACCGGCGAGCGGTGACTACCGGTCGATCGAGGTCATGTTGGCCTCGTCGTGACGCGCGCCGGCCGCCGGCCGCAGCGCGTCGAGGCGGGCAAGCTGCCCGGAGGTGAGTTCGACGGCGTCCGCGGCGGTGTTCTCCTCGACCCGGGCCACCCGGCGGGTGCCGGGGATGGGGGCGATGTCGTCGCCCCGGGTGAGGATCCAGGCGAGCGCGGTCTGGGCCGGGGTGGCGCCGATCTCGGCGCCGATGGCGGTGACCTCGTCGACGATGGCGAGATTGCGGCGGAAGTTCTCGCCGGTGAACCGCGGGTTGGTCCTGCGCCAGTCGTCGTCGGCGAAGTCGTCGACGGTACGGATCCGCCCGGTCAGCAGGCCGTGCCCGAGCGGTGAGTACGGCACGAAGCCGATGCCGAGCTCGCGCAGCAGCGGCAGGATCTCGGCCTCCACATCGCGGGTCCAAAGCGAGTATTCCGTCTGCAGCGCCGTCACCGGCTGGACGGCGTGGGCGCGGCGGATGGTGTCCGGCGACGCCTCGGACAGCCCGAAGTGCAGCACCTTGCCCTGCTTGATCAGCTCCGCCACGGCGCCCGCGGTCTCCTCGATCGGGGTGCGGCGGTCGACGCGGTGCTGGTAGTACAGGTCGATGTGGTCGGTGCCGAGCCGCTTCAGGGAACCGTCGACGGCCGCCCGCACGTTCGCGGCGCTGCTGTCGGTCACGCCGGGGCCGCCGCCGGCGTGCGAGACCAGACCGAACTTCGTGGCGATCTTCACCTGGTCACGGCGGCCCCGGACGGCTTCGCCGACGATCTCCTCGCTGAGGAACGGGCCGTAGATCTCCGCGGTGTCGAGGTGGGTGACGCCGAGGTCGAGGGCGCGGTGGATCGTACGGATCGACTCGGCGTTGTCCAGGCGGCCTTCGCTGGTGTAGGTGCCGGCCATGGTCATCGCACCGAGGCCGATGCGGGACACGTCCAGGCTTGCGAGGTGGGCGATCTTCATGTTCTGACTCCTGAGGTTCCGGTCCGGCGGACGAGTTAGGCGTCGCCCGCTGCCGTGCTCCAGGAAACCGCCGACCGGAAGCGGGGAGAAGTTGCTGCCGGCAGGTGTACTGGCAGCCCACCCCCTAGCGAGGCTCGGAGCTCGCCGGAGCCTGGACGCGCGCGGCGGCCCAGCTGGCCAGCAGCCGCAGCGCATCGTCGGCGGCGGATCCGGCCGGGGCGCTGAGCAAGGTCATGGACAGGCCCGGGTCGGCGGTCAGCTCCATGGTCTCGAAGTTCAGGTCGAGCTCGCCGACGACCGGGTGGCGGAACTGCTTGATCCCGGTGCTGTGCAGCCGTACGTCGTGGGCGGCCCAGCGGGTCCGGAACTCCTCGCTGCGAGTGCACAACTCACCCACGAGGTCGGTCAACGCCTTGTCGTACGGGTCCCGGCCGGCCTCGGCCCGCAGCATCGCCACGGTCGTGGTGGCGATGCGCTCCCAGTCCCGCCAGAAGTCCCGCGCCCGCGGGTTCAGAAACGCGAAACGAGCGTGGTTCACCGGGCCGGCAGCATCGTCGAACATCGGCGCATACAAGGCCCGGGCCAGCGCATTCGCGGCGATGACGTCACCGCGGCCGTTGTTGACGAACGCCGGCACGTCGCTCATCAGCTCCAGGACACGCGCCACACTGGGACGAACCTGCGGCGCCGACGGCTTGCGGCGCGTCCGCGAGCCGGGTCCGGCCGCGCGGGCCAGGGCGGCCAGGTGCAGCTGCTCGGCCTCGTCAAGGTGCAGCGCGCGGGCCAGGGCCTGAAGGACACTGTCCGAGGCACCGGCGAGATTGCCCCGCTCGAGCTGGGCGTAGTACTCGACGCTGACCCCGGCCAGGTCGGCGACCTCACTCCGGCGCAGCCCGGGAACCCGGCGGTTGCGGTTGTAACTGGTCAGCCCGGCCTGCTCCGGGGTGATCTTGGCCCGGCGCGAGCTGAGGAAAGCCTTGACCTCGTCACGGTTGTCCATACCGCCCAGGCTAGGCCGGATCGCGCCGGCCAAAGGTGGGCTGCCAGTACACCCCTTCGACGACGATATGCACCCTGACCGCGGTCCAGGGAGGTTCTGGTGTTACCTCCCTCCGGCCGTTTCGTCGGCGGCAGACAGGTAATGCCAGGACCTGCCAGGACCGCTCAGGTTGGCTCTACCGTTGCTCGACGACCACGAGAGGGGTTGGCCATGGCCATCAGCGACACGGCCCGCAAGAACCACGACGAGTTGTTCCCCGGCCACGTGTCGACGCTCGCGGTCACCGATCCGGAGCTGATCGAGTATTTCGACAACTTCGCCTTCGACGAGGTGCTGCAGCACAGCGACCTCGACCCGCGGACCCGGCTGATGACGCAGCTGGCCGCGCTGATCGCCGGGCAGGCGCTGCGTGAGTACCGGGTCATGCTCGGCGCCGCGCTGACCGCCGGCGTCACCCCGGTCGAGGCCAAGGAGATCGTCTACCAGGCCGTCCCGTACGCCGGCATGGGCAAGGTGCTCGACTTCCTGCACGCCACCAACGAGGTCCTCACCGAGCGCGGGATCGACCTGCCGCTGCCCGGCCAGTCGACCACCAGCCCCGAGACCCGGGCCGAGAAGGGCCTGGCCGTGCAGAAGCAGATCGTCGGCGCCGAGGCCGTCGACGCCCTGTACGCGAACGCACCCGACGACGAGCAGCACATCCAGCGGCTGCTGTCGGCCAACTGCTTCGGCGACCACTACACCCGCGGCGGCCTCGATCTGCAGACGCGCGAGTTGCTCACCCTGGCCATGCTGATCTCGCTCGGCGGCGCCGACCCGCAGGTCAAGGGCCACGTCCAGGCCAACCTCAACGTCGGCAACGGCCGCGCCACCATGCTCGCCGTCATCACTCAGTTGCTCCCGTTCGTCGGCTACCCCCGCACGCTGAACGCGCTGCGCGCCCTCGACGAGATCACCCGGTAAGGAGTTGTTGTGGAGACCCGCACCCTGGGCAGGCCCTGGTCGAGCTGCTCGGCACCATCGCCGCCCGCAAGAACGCCACCCTTGCGCAGATCGCCCTGGCCTGGCTGCTCGCCCAGCAGCCGTGGATCGTCCCGATCCCCGGCACCCGCCGCCTCGACCGCCTGGAGGAGAACCTCGGCGCCGCCGACGTCGAGCTCACCAGCGACGACCTCGCGGAGATCGACGCCGCCACCGCGCAGGTCGACATCCAGGGCGGCCGGTACTCGGAACAGGCCGAGAGCATGACGAACCGATGACCCCGGACCACCGTGCCGAGACCCCAGGAGTACTGATGAGCGCCCTCACCGACACTTTCGCCCTCAGCAACGGCGACCGGATCCCGCAGGTCGGTTTCGGCACCTGGCTGCTGAAGGAGGGTGACGAGTGCTACCACGCCGTCGCCGACGCCCTCCGGCTCGGCTACCGCCACATCGACACCGCGCGGGCCTATCTCAACGAGGCCTCGGTCGGGCGGGCGGTGCGCGACTCCGGCATCCCCCGCGAGCAGATCTATGTCACCTCGAAGCTGCCGGCCGAGGCCAAGGACTACGACACCGCGGTCGCCGAGTTCGAGACCACCATGAGCGAGATCGGCCTCGACCACCTCGACCTCTACCTGATCCACGCGCCCTGGCCGTGGGATCAGATCGGCAAGGACTGCCGCGAGGAGAACCGGCAGATCTGGAAGGCCATGGAGAAGTTCCTCGCCGACGGCCGCGTCAAGGCCATCGGCGTCTCCAACTTCGACTCCGGCGACCTCGAAAGCCTGCTGCCGGCCTGCGCGACCAAGCCCATGGTCAACCAGATCCACTGGTTCATCGGCCTCGACCCCTCCGACACGGTCCGCACCTGCACCGAGCACGACATCGTCGTCGAGGCCTACTCCCCCTTCGCCCACGGTCTGATCGTCAACCACCCGGAGATCGCCGGCATCGCCGCCCGCTACGACGTCAGCGCACCGCAGCTGTGCATCCGCTACCTGCTGCAGAAGGGCGCGGTCGTGTTGCCCAAGGCCACCAGGACCGCGCACATCGAGCAGAACGCCCAGCTCGACTTCGAGATCTCCCCGGCCGACATGAGCATCCTCGACGCCATGCGCGACACCGACAAGCACGAGGACGCGATGGAGTTCCGCTGGTCGTAGGGCGCGGTAGGCCCGGTGATCCGGTGACTGTCAGCCGCCGCCGATCGACCTCCCCCACCCTTGATCACCCCACTCGGAGGAACCACGATGGAACTCGTCAAGCAGAGCAACACCAGCAAGGCCCCGGCCGACTGGTTCACCGGCGACGTCTGGTGGGACGTCATCCACGCCGGCCAGGAACCGTCGCGGATGCGCGTCAACCTCGTCCGCTTCTCCCCCGGCGCCCGCACCAACTGGCACTCCCACGTCCTCGGCCAGGCCCTGCACGTGGTGTCCGGCACCGCCCTGATCGGCACCCGCGACGGCACCATCATCGAGACCCACCCCGGCGAGACCGTCACCTGCCCGCCCGGCGAGGACCACTGGCACGGGGCCGCCCCCGACACCTTCATGGAGCACCTCGCCATGTGGGAAGGCCGCGGCGACGGCACCCCGGAAACCGCCTGGCAGGAGCCGGTCACCGACGAGCAGTACCACGGCCCCCGCACCAACACCCACTGACCACAAGGAGTACCCGGCCATGACGGAGTGGACCGACCAACAAGCAGCGCAGATCGCCGGGCCTCAAGAGGTACAGGTGGTCACCCGGCGGCAGGACGGCTCGCAGCGACGCCCCACGACCATCTGGATCGTGCGTGACGGCGACCGCGTGTTCATCCGGTCCACCAACGGACGCACCGCCGCATGGTTCCGTGGCGCGACCGCGACCGGCACGGGGCAGATCATCTCCGGCGGCGAAGCCACCGACGTGATTTTCACCGAAGCCGCCGACGCCGACCTGCCCGCCGTCGACACGGCCTACCGACGCAAGTACAGCCAGTACGCCGGCATTGTCGACCACCTCGTCCAGGACGGTCCCCGATCCGCGACTCTGCAGCTTCAGCCCGCCTGACACGTCGCTGACGGCGGCCGCTGACCCGGATCGGCGTAACTTGTCGCCACCACCACCGCCACCCGCCGCGCAGACCGCGGTAGCTCCGATCGGCTGAGCCACGTGCTCCGGCGCCATGTGCCAAAAAGGAATTGTGAACTGGGGTGATGTCCACCATTGTCGGGCAGGTTCCGCGCAGGCGCCTGTCAGCTGCGGGACACCGGATAAATGATCGCCGGAAATGGTCGTAGGGTGACGATGTTCGGGTGCCGCCGGTTGCCTGCAGCACGGCACCTACCGCACCCGGAGATCACATTTCTCGGCAAGCCTGAGTAATTCTTGAGTCCTGGCCGGTCGGCATTTCCTGATCTCATCCAGCGGGCCGCGACAAACGGAGATGATCATGGTCGATCAGCTGACCGCGCCGGCTCCCCGGATGCCGTCGCCGGCCGGCGACGACGCCCGAGTCGTGCCGGGCCGGCCGAGCGGCACCGGGTCCGACCTGCCCCGCAGCGCGGCACGGCAGCTCAACGGCCAGGAGGTATTCCTCGGCCCGGCATTGATCGGCGACCCGCGCAACGATGAAAAAATCCTCATTCACCAATTGCTCCGGACCCCGTCGCGCCGCTGGCCCGCGACGACGGCAGCTTCGACCGGGCACAGCTGATCCGATTCGCTGAGCAGCCGTAGGAGGGCCGACTCATGCCGCAGGCATTCCATTCCGTCCCCGGCTGGTTCTCGTGGGAGAACCAGGGCGCGGGCATCGCCGTCGCGGCGGATCCGAACGGCGCTCGCGACCTGGTGGTCTTCATGGTCGACAACGGACCGCAGGAGAACCGCGGCATGTACCGCATCGGCCGTACGCTGGACGCGGACGGCGTGGTGACCGGCGGCTGGTCCCCGTGGACCGACGTCCCCGACTGGTTCTCCTGGCAGAACCAGGGCGCCGACGTGGCCGTCACCGACCTCGGCGGCGGCCGCGACCTGGTCGTCTTCATGGTCGACGACGGGCCGCAGGCCAACCGTGGTCTCTACCGGATCGGCCGCGGGATCGACCGCGACGGTCAGGCCACCGGCGGCTGGACCCCGTGGATCGACGTCCCCGACTGGTTCTCCTGGGAGAATCAGGGTGCCGGGGTCGCCGTGACCCCGCCGGACGCGGCCGGCCGGCGCAGCCTGGTCGTCTTCATGGTCGACGACGGACCGCAGGCCAACCGCGGCGTCTACCGGATCGGCCGCGGGATCGACCGCGACGGCCGGATCACCGGCGGCTGGGGTCCGTGGATCGACGTCCCCGGGTGGTTCTCCTGGGAGAATCAGGGTGCCGGCGTGGCAGTCGCCGAGGTCACCGGCGACGGCGCCCCGGATCTGGTCGTCTTCCAGGTCGACGACGCCCCGGCGCTGCCCGGGGTCAGCGGCCAGAACCAGGCGTTGTTCCGGATCGGGCGCAGCGTCGACGACAACGGCGGAGTGACCGAGTGGGGCCCGGACTGGCTCGGCGTTCCGAACTGGTTCTCCTGGGAGAACCAGGGCGGTGGCATCGCGGTCGCCACGCTCGACGGGGCCCGCAAGCTGTTCGCCCTCAATGTCGACGCCCCGCCCGGCCAGAACGCCGGCCAGTACATGGTGCTGGACCTCGACGAGGACCCGGCCGAGTACGGGCGCTGGGACGTCAAGACCTTCCTCTCCGGCGTCCTCGCCGTGCACACCGCGCTGCTGCCCGGCGGTGACGTGCTGTTCTTCGCCGGTTCCGGGAGCAGCCGGGTTCGTTTCGACTCCCCCGACTTCGGCGACGAGGCGAAGGGCGTGCCGGTCTCCGCCCGCTGGACGCCGCCGGACGACACCTTCGTCCACCCGCCCACCCTGCGTACCGCCGGCGGGCGACCGTTCGACCTGTTCTGCGGAGGAGATTCGTTCCTGCCGGACGGGCGGATGCTGGCCGCGGGTGGCACCGCGAACTACGGGCCGTTCACCGGCCGCAAGGACGTCGCCGTCTTCGATCCCGCCGCCGGGACCTGGTCGTTCGCGGCACCCATGAAACATGGACGGTGGTATCCGACCCTCATCACGCTGGGCGACGGCCGGGTCCTCGCCGCCACCGGCCTCGACGAGCACGGCGGCGGCGGGTCCCGGGCCGTCATGGAGATCTACGATCCGGACGCCGACACGTGGACCGAGATCGCGTTCCCGCCGGGCTTCCTCGGCCTGCCGCTCTACGCCCACCTGTTCCTGCTGGCGGACGGGCAGATCTTCTTCTCCGGTGGCCGGATGGACGACGGCCTGCCCGTCGAGCCGTTCGTCTTCGACCCCGGCCACCCGCAGAACCCGATGCAGCCGGTGCCCGATCTGCTGGAACCGGAGCTGCGCAACCAGGCCGCCAGCGTTCTGCTGCCTCCGGCCCAGGACCAGCGGGTGCTGATCTGCGGCGGCGGGCCGGAGGGTAAGGCCGACAAGACCCACGCCACTGACCGGGTCAGCATTGTGGACCTGAAGGCGGACGATCCCCAGTACGCCGAGGCGACCCCGATGGGTCTCGGCCGGATCCACCTGAACGCCGTCGTGCTGCCCGACCACACGGTGTTCGTCAGCGGCGGCTCGCTCAAGCAGGAGGACGAGCCACTCGCCCGCCTGCAGTCGGAGATCTACGACCCGGCCACCGATTCCTGGCGGGTGGCGGCGACCGCCACGGTCCCGCGCCTCTACCACTCGACGGCCGTGCTGATGGCGGACGGCCGGGTCGTCGCGGCCGGCGGCAACCCGGAGGGTGGCAGTCAGGTGAAGTTCCTGCCGCCGGATCCGGAGGAGGAGATGCGGGTGGAGGTGTTCAGCCCGCCGTACCTCTTCCGGGGTCCCCGTCCGGCGATCGCCGCCGCGCCGGACGCGTGCACCTACGGCGACCAGATCCGCATCGGCACCCCGGACGCCGGCCGGATCAAGTGGGCCAGCCTGGTCTCCTGCGGGGTCACCACCCACTCCTTCGACAGCGGCCAGCGCCTCGTCGACCTCGACATCGGGGCGCGGGACGCGACCGGCCTGTTCGCGACCGTCGTGGGCAACCCGAATCTCGCGCCGCCCGGCTGGTACATGCTCTTCCTGACCGACGAGACCGGCGTGCCGTCCATCGCCCATTGGATCCAGCTCGGATCCTGACCGCCGCAGAAAGGGCTGATCAGCGGTTGATCAGGTCGCCGGGAACATCTGGGCCGCCAGGTGCCGTGAGCGGTCGATGGCCGCGAAACCACGCGGCAGCATGACGGCCTGGTAAGCCGCGACCGCATCGACCAACGATTTCGCGCCTCGTGCAGCAGAGATGATTTCGGCTGCCAGCGTGGCGCCGTCGGCCAGCGCCGTGTTCGCCCCGGCACCTGCGGTCGGCGGCATGGTGTGGACTGCATCGCCGAGCAGGGTGACCGGGCCCGGCGCCCACGCCGGCATCGGTTCACTGATCCGGAACGTGATCGGGAAGAACGATTCGATGTCGGCGCGGGCGTAGATCTCGCGAACAGCCGGATGCCAGTCAGCGACGGTGTCCGCCGAGAGCTTCCACAGTTCCTCCGACGACATGCGGAACAGCCTGTCGTCGGTAACGCCGAGATGATCCGGGGTCGCGACCAGGGTGACCATCAGGTAGTCCGGCGTCTCGTCCACGGGGGTGCGGAACCGGACGGTGCCGAACCCGGCTCCGCACGTGCTGCCGGCCGAAATCCAGCACAGACCACGCTCGAACTCCTCGGGAGACAACGAGGCGGTGAGGGGCATCCGGCCGTACACACACCGTAGACCGAAGTCGTGCACCACCGCTTCGGGGAGCAACCGGCGCCGGACGGCCGACCCGACGCCGTCCGCGCCGATCAGAAGATCCCCCTCGTCGCTGCCGCCTTCGGCGAACTCGACCCGCACCCGTCCGGAGCCGGTCACCTGATAGCCGGACACCGTGTGCCCGAACCGGACGACGTCGGCGAGGCCGGTGAGCAGGCCCTGGCGGAAGGTGTTGCGGTCGACGGCGGTGAGCCGGCCGGCGGGAATGCCGGGGAAGTGCTGCGTGAACACCTGCCGCAGTCCGGGCGTGAAGGTCGTCACCAGATCGCCGTTACGACCGCTGGTGCGGCGCAGGACAGCCAGGACCTCCGGCGGGACGCAATCGGCCAGCGCGGCGTTGCCGGTCGGGTCGAGGTGGATCCGGTAACCCTGGTTCCGGGTACGGGGTGTCGGGTCCTGTTCGTAGACGACGACCTCGAGCCCGGCGCGGTGCAGTGCCTGCGCGAGCGCCAGGCCGCCGACACCGCCACCGGCGATGAGAATCCTTGAGCTGTCCGGCATACATCCTCCTTGGTTGCCTGTGATGCCCCCATGGTCGGCTGGAGCGATGACGCTGTCAAGCATTCATTTGACTAACTCATATGAACACATGACACAGCCGAGCGAAGGTATGATCGCGCCCATGTCCGCGTCGACACCCCGAAGATCGCCCAAGGCCCAGGAGCGGCACCGCGATTCCGAACGCAGCCGCGCGCTGATCCTGGACGCCGCGACGGCCGAGTTCGGGGCGCACGGATACGCGGGCGCCCGGGTCAGCGCGATCGCCGCCCGCGCCGGGGTGAACGTGCAGCTGATCTCGTACTACTTCGACGGCAAAGAGGGCCTGTACCAGGCCATCTCGCGGCAGTGGCAGGAACGGCAGGCCCAGTTGGCCCCGGCGGGCATGCCGTTGCCGGAGCAGCTGCGCCGCTTCGCGCTGGAGGCACTGCACAACCCGGACGGCGTCCGCCTGCTGGCCTGGACCGGGCTCGAGTACACCGGATCCGAGTCGCCCCCGCCGACCGGCATGTTCGCCGAGACCATCAACGAACTACGCAAACGGCAGCAGGCCGGTGACCTGCCCGCTGATCTCGATCCGGCCTGCCTGGTCGTCATGCTGATGGCGATGACCATGGCACCGACCACGCTGCCGCACGTCATCGAGGGCACCAGCGGCACCGACCCGCGCTCGGCCGAATTCCTCAACCGGTTCGCCGACCAGGTGGCCATCCTGGCCAGGCACCTCGGCCTCGACTAGGGTCTCGGCTCCGCCGGCGGCGCCGGCTGCCCTGACCTTGCGAATCGCCGGGGTACCGGTCCGGGGACACCGGGTGTTTGATGGGGGAATGAGATCGTCATGACCATCATCGAGCTGGGTGATCCCGGCGCCGCCGCGACGGCGCCCGGACCCGCACGACCCCATCTTGAACACCGCGTCGTCGTGCGCTGGGCCGCGGCCGCCGTGGCGGTGCTTTGCGCTGTGACGCTGACCGGCTCGGCCGTCTCCGGGTCTGCCGTGATCCGGCCCCGGTGGAGTGTCGCTTTCAGTCCGACCAGCCTCGCCGACGCGGCCCGCGACACGGTGTTCGTCCAGTCCATCAACGTGGGTTCCCAGGTCACGGCGTACGAGCTGGGCAGCGGGGCGGTCCGCTGGTCGAAGGGGCTGCCGATGCCGCGCGGCCGGATGACGGCCCGGGTGCCCGGTGCGGTGCTGGTCCCGATCCTGCTGCAGGGGACGGTCGCGCTCGATCCGCGTACGGGGGCGGAGATGTGGCGGCTGCCCGGCGACATCGTGTCCGCGACGCCCGAGACCGCGTTGCTCCGGCAGCCGGACCGGACGCTGGTTCTGGTCCGGATGACCGACGGCAGCCGGATCTGGTCGCGGCCGATCGAGGGTGACGAGTCCTGGGCGGTCGTCGGTCCCGAACGGCAGCGGATCGTGGCCGCCACCCCGGACGGCCGGGTCCAGGTGCTGCGCCTGAGTGACGGTGCTCTGCTGTCCCAGGGCCGCATGGAGAACGGCAACGGCGTACCCGTCCGCAACGGCCTCGTGGCCGAGTCCGGCTTCCTGTTCGTCAACCGGATGGAGACAGACCGGGCGGTGGTGACCGCGTACGACCTCGACACGCTGCGGGAGCGCTGGCGGTACGCGCAGTCGGCGACCGACGAGATCGTGACCGGGCCGGCGGCCCGTGCGTGCGGCGTCGTGCTGTGCTTCGCCGACGGCACCGCGACCGTCGGGCTTGATCCGGACACCGGCGCCGGCCGCTGGCGTACGGCGGGCTTCGTCGACGCCGTACCGGTCACCGGGCAGAACCGGGTGCTGGCCCACAGCGCCGACCACGGCGGGTATGCCCTGATCGACACCGC
>NZ_JBEZGQ010000037.1:0-9175 GCF_040650095.1 Actinoplanes sp. NPDC048791
GGTCGAGCGGCCAGCGGTAGCAGGCGAGAACCGGGTCGTTTCGGTCAGGCGGGGTTCAACTGCCACTGCTGGTTGGTTCCGCCGTTGGCGGTCCACTGCACGACCTGCGCCCCGTCGCTGGTCGACGCACCGGAGACGTCGGCGGCCAGTCCGTTGCTGCGGGCGACGATGCTGTAGTAGCCGTTGCCGGTGGGCCGCAGGTACCACATCTGGTTGGCGCCGCCGTTGGCCGTCCACTGCTGCAGTTGCAGCCCGGCCGTGCTGCTGCCGGCGTTGACGTCGAGCACCTTTCCACTCGCGACGTACCGGAGGGTGTAGGTGCCGTCAGCGGTCGTGGCGATGGTCCAGGTGCCGTTGCCACTCTGCTGGACCACCTTGGCACCGTCCGCGGTGGAGTTGCCCGCGACAGCGAGCGGCTTGCCGCTGTTGCGGTTGACGATGCGGTAGGTGCCCGGTGCGGGCCCGGTTCCGCTGCCTCCACTGAGGTTGAAGTACTCCACCGTGTCGGTGAAGACGGGGCTACCGGACTTCGTGGTCGACAGTTGCAGGTACACGCGGTTGCCGGTGGCGGGGGTGGTGAAGGACACCGGCTGCGTGACCCGCGAGCCGAGCGGGACGGTCAGGGTCGTGCTTCCGGACGCGATCACCGCGCCGTCCGGTGCGTCGAGCCGCGCCGTCCAGGTGAAGCCCACTGAAGGGTCGGCGAAGTCGTCGTTGAAGACGGTGATGGTACGGGTGACCGTGGCGCTCCGGGCGTAGGTGGGCACGGCCTGCGGCAGCGGGAAGGTGCCGTTGGAGTCCGAGGCGCCGGAGGCCGACCAGTACGGCAGGTCGACCGCGGCCACCGGGTTGAACGCCGCCTGCACGCGCTGGATCTGCGGGTTGCTCCACGGGTCGGGCAGGTTGTCCGCGCCGTAGATCGGGTGACCGCCCTCCTCCGGGGTGAAGTCGGTGGACCGCACGCCGGGCACGACGCTGGCCCAGGCCGACAGCAGCGTGTACGGACGCAGGTCGGTGGCGCCCTTGCCGCGCTTGGCCAGCGTTGCCGTGGCGAACCACTCGAAGCCCTGCTTGTTGTTGCAGGCCGGCCAGATGAACTCGCCCTCGCCGTCGGGCCGCCCGTTCACGCTGACCAGGCCCTCCCCGTACCGGCCGAAGCCGTCGACGTAGTGCGGGATCACCGCGAAGTTGGCGTACGTCATCCCGGGATACAGGCTGACATTGTTGCCGACGCCCACCTCGACAATGATCGGCCGGGTTCCGTCGGCGCCGTTCATCGCCGCGTACAGGTCCTTCTCGAACTGTTCGGAATCCTGGCCGCTCTGGTTCGGCTCGTTGTTCTGACTCCAGCGGATGATCGCGGGGTGGTTGCGGTCGCGCAGGACCAGCGCACGGGCGTGGTTGATCATGTTGTCGCGCCCGACGGAGTTCTGCCACTCCTGCGAGGATTGGGAGCCGCGAATCGCGACCTCGTCGATGATCATCAGGCCCATCTCGTCGGCGACATCCAACATGTACGGGCTGCCGGGCTCCTGGTGGATGCGCACCACGTTGTAGTTCAGCCGCTGGTAATTGTCCACCGCCTGCGGCCAGCCGCCGTTGCCGGACGACGGGGGCAGGAAGCCGGGCAGCGTGTGGTACGCGTCGCCCTTGCCGCCGTTGTTGATCCGGTCATAGTCGCCACCCTGGAGGTTGTCGCCGCGGAAGTTCACGCGCACGCCGTTGAGGTAGTAGTAGTCACCGTTCTGGGTGGCCTCCCGGAACCCGAACCGGTACTCGGCGTCGCTCGTGCGGCCGTCGTCGGTGACGGCATGCACCGTCAGCCCGTGCAGCTGCGCCCGGTATCCCGACCGGTACGGCACGTTGGGCCACCAGTACGAGGTGCTGTCGAGGTTCCACCCGACCGGCCCGACGGTCACGGTCGCGGTCGAGCGGGCCGCCACGGTGACCGTACGGCTGGGCAGTTCCGGGTAGCTGAAAGCAGTTCCGTTCCTGGACGACAGCGACCCGGTCAACGTCACCGACCGGGAACTGCCCGACGTGTTCCGCACCGTCACGTCGTAGGTCAGCGTCTTGTTCGCCACCGACGTACGCACGAAGGTGTCGCTGACGTACACCGCCGGGTACACCCGCAGGAACGCGGACCCGAAGATCCCCTGCGGTATCGCCTCGGACCACGTGGCGGCGTCGGGCACCAGGTACCGGCCGTTGGATGCCTTCAACGCGCCGCGGCCCTTCACGTTCACCGTGATCGTGTGGGTGGTACCCGGCGCCGCGTAGGCACTGATGTCGAAGTTCGACGGCGTGAACGCCGTGGTCTGCGTCGCGACCACCCGGCCGTCGACCGACAGCGTCGCCTGGTGATTGACCGCCCCGAACTCGATCCACGCCGACTGCGGCTGACCCGAGTCGGGCACGGTGATGCTGCGCGAGTACACCGCCTCGTTGACGTCGGTGAAGCCCTGCTTGTACCAGCCGCCGCCGGGCACGGTGATCGACGTCGCCCCTCGGCCCGCCGGCGTGAAACTCCACGTCCCGGCCAGGTCGACCGAGGCGACCGCGGCGTTCCCGGCCGCCACACCGTCGACACCGGCGGCCGCCACGGCCCTCGTCGCGCTCGGCGCGGCCAGGGCCGGCCCGTCGATCGTCAGGGGCAGGGTACCGAGGACCACGGCTGCGGCCAGCCCTCCGGCCGCTGTCGGCAACCAACCGCGCCGGCGGGCGTTCGAACGATGCATGCCAACCTCCTGTGACTCATCCGCCAGCTCCGCAACACCGGTTCAGGGCACAGCCTCGAGGCCGCTACTCGAACCGTTTCGACAATCTGCCGGCGTCGCCGGCCACCCGGAAGGGCGGCTACGGCCCGGATACATGGTTTTACGACGGCTACAGCGAACCGATTCGCCTGATGCCGCTCTTCCGCCGGTCAGTCAACGGTGCACGCCGCGCCGTTGAGCGTGAATGCGGTCGGGGTGGCGGTGTTGCCGGTGTGATTGGCCTGGAATCCGATGACCACCGGGGCATTCGGGGCGAGGGTGGCGTTGTAGCTCACGTTCCGGGCGGTCACCTGACCGGACGCCGGCGAGTACGTGGCGCCCCATCCTGAGGTGATGCTCTGGCCGCCGGGCAGGGTGAACGCCAGGGACCAGCCGTTGATCGGGGCGCTTCCGGTGTTGGTGATGGTGAGGTTCTCGGTCAGGCCGGTGTTCCAGGGGTTGATGGCCGCGCTGACCCGGCAGGGTCCGCCGGCCGGGCTCGAGGGGGTCGGGCCGGACGACGAGGGGCCGGGTGAGGAAGGGCCGGGCGACGAGGTGCTCGCGAACTGCGTGAAGAACTTCCACACCTCCTGCTTGACCCAGCTGCGCGCGCCACTCTCACAGCCGGCGCACCCGTCCACCGGGCCCTGCTGGTGGCCGCCGTCGAACGGCGCCCAGACGACCGGGTACCCGGCGCGGCACCCCGAGTAGTTGGTGATGATGTGGGTGCGGCTGCCGGGCGCCGGCTCGGGGGCGTTCTGAGCGGTGCAGCCGTTGTTCCGGACGAACCTGTCGCGCAGGGCCCGGCCGTTCTGGATGCCGTCATTGACCCCGTGGATACCCATGTACGCCACCGGTCCGGTGCCGCCGCTGCATCCGCTGATCGGCCCCGGAGCCGCGATCGCCGCGACCGCGCGGAACACGTTCGGCCGGGAACACGCCAGCGAGTAGCTCATCGCGCCGCCGTAGCTGAAGCCGACGGAGAAACGCTGGGTCGTGTCGACACAGAGCGCGTTGTCGATCAGACGGATCATGTCGTCGGTGAACGTCACGTCCTCGCCACCGGAGTTGGCCCAGCCGTTGTTGATGCCCTGCGGGGCGACGAAAATGGTGGTGTTGTTCGACTGGGAGAGCATGCCGTAGTAGGCCCAGGGCTGTCCGTCGGTCCCGCCCGTCGCGACCTGGCCGGCGGTGCCACCCAACCAGTGGAACCCGAAGGCCAGCCGGTGCGGATAGTTGTTGTCGTAGGTGTCCGGAAGCCGGAGGGTGAAACTGCGGCTCTTGCCGCCGCTCTGGATCGTGTGGTTGCCACTGTTCAGCCCGGGGGCCTTGCCGCATCCGGCGGTGGGCGCGAGGGCACTGGCGGCCAAGGGGGACGTGCCTGCCGACGCCACTTGGGCGCCGGTCACAGCCAGGCCGACGACCAGCAATCCGGCGGCGACGATGGCGAGCAGTCCCTTGCGTCGAGCAGGGGGTTCGGCACGAAGCACGAGGTACTCCAGTCAAGAAGTAGTACGCGATGGGGGTCGCACCGCCCCATTGTGCAAACATCATACGTCTCATGTCAACGACGACCATCGATGTCTATGGTCGACTGCCACGGTGGTTGTGTGTCGCCTTCGGACCTGCTCCTCGGCTTCGGCGACGCGCACAGGGTCGCCGTCGGCGACGGCGATGACGGCCGCTCCACCGACTTGGGGGATCGTGGCCCCTGCCGCTGGGACGTGTCACGATCGGGCCGCGTCGTGGATGCTCCTGAGTGCCGGGACCGCCGACAGGGCAACCCAGAGAGTGGACACGGACACGCCGATCGCGCCGGTCACCATTGCTGTGAACGGGTCGGTCTGTGTCGCGATGACGCCTCCGACGGCGGCCCCTACCGGTATGGCACCCCAGGACACCAGACGGTAGGCGGCGTTGACCTGGCCGCGCAGGGCTTCGGGTGTGGCTGCCTGGCGCAGGCTGACGGCGTGGACATTGGCGATGCCGATGCCGATGCCCATGACGACGAAGATCGAGCACAGCAGCGCGAGAAGCCCGAATTCTGAACCTGTCTGATTGGCGAGCAGCACGCCCAGGGGTGCGCCGTTGCCGAGGGCCAGGGTGACGAGCAGCACCCGGCCGTACCCGAAGCGAGCGGTGAATCGGGCACCGGACCAGGCGCCGGCGAACGAGCCGATGCCGCCGGCGGTGAACACCGCGCCGATGGCCACGGGACTCAGGTGGGCTTCGCGGACGGCGTACAGCATCAGGCCGAGCAGCAGTATCTCGTTGAAGAGGTTGAACGTGGCGGCCTCGCCGAGCAGTGGTCGGACGAAGCGTTGGCGGACGGTGAAGCGGATGCCGCGGAGCAACTCGCGGCGTGGCGAAACGTCAACGGCCGGCTCATCGTCGGCCGGTTGCGCGGTGGGAGCGTTCAGGCGGATCCGGCTCAGTGAGATCGCCGACAGGAGGTAGCCGCCGGCGTTGAGCAGTAGGGCGACGGGCGCGGACAGGGCTTGGACGAGCAGGGCACCGATACCGCGGCCGCCGATCTCGGCTGCGGACTGCGTCGCGGCGAGTTTGCCGTTGGCGTCGACGATCTGGCCCTCGGAGACGATCGTCGGCAGGACTGCGAAGTCGGCGATCTGGTAGATGACGGTCAGCACGGCGGCTGCGAAGACCACGACGTAGAGGGTCGGCATGCCGGCCGTCCCGGTCCACGCGGCGACGGGGAGAAGCGCTACGAGCAACGCGCGCCCCAGGTCTGCGCCGATCATCAGGCGAAGGCGGCTGTGCCGGAACCGGTCTACGAGCAGGCCGGCCGGCACGGTGGCCAAGAGGAAGGGCAGGAACTGGGCGACTCGTAAGGTGCTGGCCTGCGCGGCGGAGGCGGAGAGCGTCACCAGCGCGAACAGCGGCAGCGCGATCTCGGCGACCTCGCTGCCGAGCGTCGAGGCGGCAGATCCGCGCCAGAGCCGCCGGAAGTTCCGGCTGGACCAGGCCGGGACCGGGCGTTCATGGTCGTCTGTCATTTCCTCCGTAACCGGCTTCATAGTCAAGCAGGTTATGGCTAACCGATTGAGGGCACAAGCTGGTTACTATGAAGGCATGTCAACCGGCCTCTCGATGGCGGCCCCGGACCGGCTGGAGCCGATCCGCCGCTTCGTCAACACCCTCGACATAGAAGCCGGCACCGACGCCCTCGAGGACGCTGCCGGATTGCGGGGCTGGCTGAACGCGGCCGGCCTGCGGCCGGACCGGCCAGTCAGCGACGACGAACTTCGCCGAGCGCGTGAGCTACGGGAGGCATTGCGTACGGCGGCCTCGGCCAACCACAACAAGGCCGCCCTGCCTCCGGCCACGGTGGCAGTCCTGGACGACGTCGCGAAGCGGGCCGGCATCTCGCTGTCCTTCACCTCGGATCGCGATTGGCTCCTGACGACCCACGCGGACGGCGTCGACGGCGCGCTGGGCGAGCTGGTTCTTCGCGCTGTCGAGTCGATGACCGCCGGCACTTGGTCGAGACTCAAGGTGTGCGCCAGCGACGCCTGCCGGTGGGCGTTCTACGACACTTCACGCGCCGGCAACGGCAAGTGGTGCTCCATGAAGCTGTGCGGCAACCGCGCGAAGCAAGAAGCCTGGCGCGACCGGCGCCGCACAACCGGATAGCCACTCCTGTCGGCGATCGTGAAGCAGGAAGCGGAGTGGCGGCTTTGTCGGCGGTGAGGTCCACTGCCGAGCCACCGGGGATCAGGTCACGCAGCTTTACGTGGAGCCAGCAGCGGTCCGGCGATGCCTTGCGGGTATCGCAATCGCTGAAAGAGGTCTTGGACGCCCGCTCGGACCAATGACAGGCTCACTGGTAACCGATGGGACGGAGCGAATTCCGCATAAGCGTCCACAGCGGCATTTGCAGCAGGTCCCAGAACAAGAATCAGAACGCCCTGAATTTGCCGGACCCGTCGTGTCATTCGGTGGCATCGAAGCCGCTGTCAAGCACAACGGGTTGGGCCGTGGCGTTCTGTCCAGGCATTCAATTCCAGAAATCAGGCGATTCATGAGCAGCATCAGCATTATCGGCCTGGGCGGTATGGGCCGCGCCATCGGCGCCCGCGCGGTCGAGGGCGGCCACGCCGTCGAGGTCATCGGTCGTGACCCGGCCAAGGCCGGGGAATTGGTCGCCGCGCTCGGCGGCGGCGCCACGGCCGGGAAATTCGGCACCGCTCCGGCCGGCGACGTCGTCATCCTGGCTGTGCCGTACGCCGGCGCCGTGCCGGTCGTCGCCCAGTACGGGGACGCGCTGGCCGGCAAGGTCATCGTCGACATCACCAATCCGATGAAAGCCGACGCGAGCGGACTGGCCACTCCGGAGGACACCTCTGCCGCGCAGGAGATCGCCAAGGCCGCCCCGGCGAGCGTGCACGTCGTGAAGGCGTTCAACACCGTCTTCGGCCACATCCTGGCCCGGGGCGGCGCATTGGACGTGCTTCTCGCCGGCGACGACGCGCGAGCCAAGGCGAGCGTGTCGGGGTTCATCTCGAGCCTGGGATTGCGCCCGCTGGATGCCGGCGGCCCGGAAATGGCGCACTGGCTGGAAGGGACGGGTCCGCTGATGGTGAGCCTGGCCCGCCACGGCGTGGGGGACTTCAACTTCTCCCTCGGCGTCAGCAGTTTCAGCTGAGCACACCCACACCATTACTTCTCACGCCACCTCACTCACAAGGAAGTAGAAGCATGCGCGTTTTCGTCACCGGCGGAACCGGCCATTCCGGTTCATACATCGTCCCCGAGCTCCTCGCCGCCGGCCACGAGGTCACCGGCCTGGCCCGGTCGGACACTGCCGCGGCGACGCTGTCCGCGCTCGGCGCGAAGGTGCATCGCGGCGACCTGGAGGACCTCGACGGGCTCAAGGAAGCGGCCGCGAACTCCGACGGCGTCATTCACGTCGCGCACCGGCAGGACCTGCTTCCGTCCGGCGGGATCCACGCCGTGGCCACCGCGGAGGTCCCGATCATGCTCGCCTACGGCGAGGCACTGGCCGGAACCGGAAAACCGCTGGTCGTGGCCGGGAGCATCGGCTCGCCCGGGCAGGGATTCCTGGGCCGGTGGGCCACCGAGGAGGACCCGGCCCTTCCTAGCGGCGACGAGCACAAAGGCACCCTGCGGGCTCGCAATGTCGTGGAGACCACCGTAGTCGGCCTCGCCGAGCGGGGAGTGCGGTCTTCGATCGTGCGGATCGCCAACATCGCGCACGGCACGACCGACAATGCCGGCTTCCTGCCCCTGCTGATCGCGCTCGCGAAGGAGAAGGGCGTCGTCGGCTACCCCGGAGACGGCGCGAACCTGTGGAACGCCGTGCACATCCGCGATGTCGCCTCCCTGTTCCGTCTGGCGCTGGAAAAGGGCCCGGCCGGCAGATACTGGCACGCGGTCGACGACGAGGGCATCCCGTTCCGCGAAATCGCCGAGGCCATCGGCAGCCGTCTGGACCTGCCCGTCGTGAGTATTCCCGTGGACGAACTGGTGCTGCCGGGATACTTCGGGCTCCTCGCAAACATCGCCACGCAGAGCTACCCGGCGTCCAACCTCATCACCCGCCGGGCCCTCGGCTGGGAACCCACTCAGCCCCGACTGCTCGCCGATCTGGACAACGGCCACTACTTCCCCGCCGGCTGACGACAGAACCTGAATTCGGTCCCCTCGGCGTGCGTGGTCAGAGATCGGCCGCGGCGTCGTACCGGCGGCGCAGGTCGGCCATTTCGGAATCGGTCAGCGCTTCCTTGGTCGCCAGGTCCGCGTACTTGGCCGGGAACATCTGCCGGAGCCGGTCGATGAACTTGACGTCGTCGGTCGCCTCGACCACCTGGATGCCGACGGGCTCGGTGGACATATCCAGAATGACCGGGCCGGCGAGCTTCACCGCGACGTCCCACGGGCGCTTCTTCTCGGCGACCCCGCAGAAGTGGAAGCCGTAGACCGTCCGCACCTCGGCCAGAGTGGTTGCCTGAGCGGGCTCGTGGCCGTACACGTGGACCCCGCAGATCACCGGCGTCGACTGTTCCTCGGCCGCCACCTGCTGGCCATTGTGTCCAGTATGGTTGTGCTGCTCTGGTTTCGACTGTTCGAGCGTGGTGCGCATTCGGAACATGATCTGCCCGTGCAGATCCTCGGGCGCCGCCTCCGAACCGGCCGATCGGGTGAGGATGACCGCGCCGGCCGACAGCAGCAGGATCAGCGTCGCCCACACGTAGCGGTTCCGGTGCCACCCCGCGATGCCGGCCCAGGACTTCATGATCTCTTCTCTCGTCGCCTTGCCGGCGCCGCGGAAACGACCGGTGACGCGGCGCGGCGCCGCGCCGCCGGCGAAGCAGGGCCCCCCCAACGAGCACGACGTGAAGTGCAGGGCCGCCGAGGCGCCCGAGTGGTTGGTTCGGGTG
>NZ_JBEZGQ010000037.1:9185-20246 GCF_040650095.1 Actinoplanes sp. NPDC048791
CGGGGCGGGCTCCCCCGCCGGCTTGCCGGCCCATGTAGTCTAGTTACCTTTCACTGCCGCCCGGCCGGCGCGGCCCACGACGCGGGGACCCGGGCCCCGCCGCCGCGAAGCGGCGGATCGCGGGCCTCCGCACGGACCGTCAGGTGATGTCCTGGGCCGCAGCGGCGCCGGAGTGATGGGATCGGGTGGAGTCACGGAATGTTCTCCGTTCTTCGGCGCGGGCGTGGGAGCGCTCCCGGACAGAATGGCACCGATCTGCCCGGCTATCAACCGACGTCGATGGATTTCCGGGACCGATTCGCCGCGGGTGAGTTGGCGGAGCGGCGTTCAAGGAATTGCCCGATGTCCCCGGGCGGGAGCTGGACGACAGCACGGTCGCGCTGGCCGGCGGTCTCGTCGCCGCCTTCAATCCGTGCGGTTACGCCAGGCCCTCTGACCATGGTCGTCTCCGGGCCGGGCGGCTTGCTCCGCGCGCTGCGGCCGGCTCTCGGCCCCCGGCGAGGACGACGCGATACGACCGGGCGTGTGCGGGGTGACGGCTTTGACGGTGCGGGTCTCATTGCGCCGTACCGGTCTCGCGGATGCGGGATCTGCGCCCAGGGCACGGCTTGAGCCGATGGACCGGAAAGGTCAGCAGGCGGGAGCCTGCTGACCATTCTGGCGCTTACCGATGACTCAGGCCCGGGTCCATTTCTGGCTGCTGGCGCCGGAGCAGTCCCAGAGGTGGAGCTGCGAGCCGTTGGCGGTGCCCCGGTTCACGATGTCCACGCAGCGGTTGGCGGCCGGGTTGACCAGGTCGCCGGCTGCCGAGAGGGTGAACTTCTGCGCGTTCGTGCCGTTGCAGGTGTAGAGCTGGATCGCCGTACCGTTGGTGGTGCCGGCGGCCGCGGCGTCCATGCACTTACCCAGCGCGCGGACGCTGCCGTCGCTGTTGAACGACCACTGCTGCGCGGCGGTGCCGTTGCAGTCGTAGGTCTGCAGCCGGGCGGCGTCCACCGGGTTGGCGCTCGGGATGTCGATGCAGCGGCCGCTGAGGCTGGACTTGAGCGCGGTGCCACCGCTGGGCGGCGGCGTGGTCGGCCCGGTGTTCGACGTGCTGACGTGTACGTAGTCGATCAGCATCCGGCTCTCGGCGGGCAGCCCGGCGGGGTTGCCCTGACCGAAGTTACCGCCGACCGCCAGGTTGAGGATGATGAAGAACGGGTGGTTGAAGACCCAGCTCACGTTGCCCTTGGCGGCCGACAGCGAGGCCGGGGTGGCGCGGAAGTACTCCTGGCCGTCCACGGTCCAGACGATCAGGTTCGCCGACCAGTCGACGGCGTAGTTGTGGAAGGCCTGGTACCACGGCGAGCCGGCGACGAGGGTGTTGCCGTACGAGCTGCCGCCGGAGTAGCCGGGGCCGTGCAGCGTGCCGAACAGCCGGTTGGGGTCCCGGCCGACGACCTCCATGATGTCGATCTCGCCGTCGGCCGGCCAGTTGCCGCCGCCGAGCATCCAGAAGGCGGGCCAGAGGCCGGAGCCGTTCGGGACCTGGATACGGGCCTCGATGTGGCCGTACTGCTGGGTGAACTTGCCGGCGGTCTGGATGCGGCCGGAGGTGAACTGGCAGGTGCCGTTCCAGCAGTCGTTGTGGCCGCCACTGCCCTTACGCGCCGTGATGACCAGGTGGCCCTGCCCGTCCATGGCGACGTTGTTGGTGCCGCTGGTGTAGTACTGCAGCTCCTGGTTGCCGAAGCCGCTGCCGCCGGTGTCGAAGTTCCACTTCGACGAGTCGACGCCGGTGCCGGCGCCGCCGTTGAACTCTTCGTTCCAGACCACGGCTGCTTCGGCTGTGTCGCCGCGTGATGCGACGGCGAGGCCACCGCTGAGTGTCACCACGACGGCTGCCGCGGCGATGAGGAACCTGGACTTTCGCATGGGGGATGCCCTCCGGGGGAGAGGTTAAATATGTTAACAGTCTTGTTAGATTGATTGGCATCAGTCAAGCGAAACCGGTTCCGGAACTGTTCCAGCAGGTAGTTGATGTGTTGAAGTTCCGGCGTCAGGCAGAACTCAGACGGTCGGAACTGTTCCGCCATCGATCACGTACTCGGCGCCCACGATGGCCGAGGCGCGGTCCGAGACCAGGAACCCGACCAGGTCGGCGATCTCCTCAGTGTTGGCGAACCGTCCCAGGGGTACGCCTCCGAGGGAGTCGTAGATGCTCTGCTTGGCTTGTTCGCGGCTGATCCCGTTGCCCTCGGCGATCCGGTCCACGAACCTCTCGTAGGCCTCCGTCTCGATCCCGCCGGGGCTGATCGCGTTGACGCGGACGCCGCGCGGGGCGAGCTCGTTGGCCAGCCCCTTGCTGTAGGTGCGCAGCGCGGCTTTCGCTGCCGCGTAGGCCAGGGACGCGTCGTACTGAGGAAGTTCACGCTGGATCGAGGTGAAGTGCAGCACGACCGCCGACCCGGACTCGATCATCGCCGGGAGGAGAGCTCGATCGAGCCGCACCGCTCCGAGGAGGTTCAAGTTCAGCTCGATCATCCACTGCTCGTCGGTGATGACCGCGAACCCACCGGACGGCGTCGAGGCACCTCCGACGACGTGCACCAGGATGTCCAGTGCGCCGCCGGTCTCGGTGATCCGGTCGGCCACCGCGCTCGCGCCCTCGACCGTCGAGGTGTCGGCCGCGATGAACCGGTCGGGGTGCTCGTACCCCTCGGGCATCGTCCGGGCCGTCACGTAGACGTCGGCGCCCATCTCCCGCAGTCTTTCGACGACGGCCTTGCCCGAGCCCTTCGATCCGCCCGTGACCAGCGCACGGCGCCCATCGAGACGATCACGATCTGAAGTAGGCATGCTCTCTCCTCCGACGTCAGGATTCGTGGTTGGCGATGACGAGTTCGGTGATGACGCCCTCACGGATCGTGAACCGGTAGTCGAGCTCGGCGACGCCGCCCGGGAAGGTCCCCTCGAGCCGCAGGGTCACCACCCAGTGGTCGTCGTCAACGCGGGCAGCACCGATCTGCTCGGTCGTGTACTCGAACTCCGAGCCGGCGTCCCGCAGGAACGCGTGAATCTGCTCTCGGCCGCGGAAGGATTCGCCCTGGTCGACAGCCACCGCATCCTCGGCGAAGAAAGACGATGCTGTGTCGGCGTCGCGGACGACGTGAGCGGCGAGGAAACCGCGGACGGTGGTCGGGAGCGAATCGGACCGGAGGTCGTTGGGGTGTGTCATGAGCCCACCGTGGGGCCTCGCGGCGCAGGAAGGTCAAACGCTGGACTCTCTCCCTGGGAGAGCCTTCATACTGCGGGGGTGCTGACGATCGGGGAGTTCTCGCGCCTGACCCACCTGAGCGTGCGGACCCTGCGCCGGTACCACGAGGGCGACCTGCTGGAACCCGCCGTGGTGGACGAGACCTCCGGCTACCGCTACTACGCCGTCGAGCAGATCCCGACCGCCCAGGTCATCAACCGGCTCCGCGAACTCGACGTCCCCCTGAGCGACGTGCAGCGGATCCTGCGGTCCCCGGACCCCGGTGTCCGCGCGACCCTGATCGCCGACCACCTCCAACGCCTGGAGGCCGAACTCGACCGCACCCGGGCCGCGGTCGCGTCGCTGCGCCGCCTGCTCCGGCCCGACCCCGCGCCGATCGACGTGGAGCTCCGCGCCGAGCCCGCCCGCACGGTCGCGGCGGTGGCGGCCGTCGTCGACGAGGGCGAGGTCGAAGCCTGGTTCGCGGGCGCAATGGCCGAGTTGAAGGTGGCCGTCGGCGACGCGGTGACCGGTCCACCCGGTGGCACCTACGACAACTCCCTGTTCGAGCAGGGCCGTGGTCACGTGTTGGTCTACCTGCCGACGGACGCCCCACCTCGTACTGGGCGGGTGCACGCCGCGACCCTGCCCGCCGCGGAACTGGCAGTGGCCACCCACGTCGGCGAGCACGATGGCGTCGAGGTCACCTACGGCCAGCTCGGTACCTGGGTCGTGAAGAACGCGATGTCGGTGGCGGGGCCGGTGCGGGAGGTCTACCTCGTCGGACCTCAGGACGTAAGCGATCCGTCCGCGTGGCGCACCGAGATCGGGTGGCCGGTGTTCCGAGTGACCTGAGTTGAGCCGGCTCAGCGGTGGCGCCCGTCTTGCATACTGTGGCTCCCTCTAGTGTGGAGCGTGCAGCGATGATTCGCAGAGCCCTGTCAGCCGTCGGTATCGGCTTTGCCATGGTGCTGGCCACCACGACCCCGGCCTCCGCGGCGCCGGCTATCGAGCGTGACTACGCCCCCGCGACGGGCTCCATCACCAACCCCACTGCCTGCGTGTATGTCGAGGACCACGATCTCAATCCCGGCACGGGCTGCTTTGCGGCGGCCGGAGACATCCTCTACGCGGCGGACAACCAGTCCGACGGACACTCGGTCGCCCTGCACTGGCTCAACTATCGGGACGGCTCGCTCTACCGGGAGGGCTACTGCATCCAGACCCATGGGAAGGACACCGGAGGGCGATGCAACAAGAATTTCCTCGAGGGTTCCAGTCTCTGGATCAGGGCGTGCACCTACGAGTCGAGCACGAACAGGGAGGTCTTCTGCAGCTCCTACGAGAAGACGTACGCCTGAGCGGTTCCGGGCAATTGCCACCGGTCATTCCACGGTCGCGACCCGGGTTCCGGTCTCGTACGACCTGATGACGGCTTCGGCGAGCAGCAGCGCCCGCCGACCGGCGCTGACGGGTACGGGAGGAGGGCCGCCGGCCCGCAGCGCGGCGAGCAGCTCGTCGACGTGCCGGTCGAAGGTGGCGTGGAAGCTGCGGTCGGTGTCGTTGAAGTATCCGGCCTGCCAGACGTGGGCGGTCTCGTCCGCGGCGCGCTGGAAGCTGTAACGGCGCACGGTGTCGTCGATGAGGATCCTTCCCGCGGTGCCGTTGAGCTCGACCCGGTGGGTGTCCTGGTAGGCGTAGGACGAGTCGTACGAGCCGACCAGGCTGCCGACCGCGCCGTTGCCGAACCGCACCGCCACGACGAGCGTCGACCAGCCGTGCCCGCTCGGGTCGGCCAGTTGCGCCATGACCGACTCGATCGGGCCGCAGAGGTGTTCCAGCAGATCCAGGCCGTGGCACTGGGTCTCGATGAGGTTCGCGTGCGGGTGGCTGCTGGTGCCGGGCTCGCCACCGAAGCGCCAGGTCGCGAAGGCCAGCCGGCCGAGGTCTCCGCGGTCGATCGCTTCGGCCGCCAGGCGCACGGGTTTGGCGTACCGGTGATTGAAGTTGATCCCGACGAACAGGTCTCGCCGGGCCGCTTCGGCGATCAAGGTGTCGGCCTCGGGCAACGCGAACACGAGCGGCTTCTCCAGCAGCAGCGGCACTCCGGCCCGGATCAGGCGCAGCGTCGGCTCGTAGTGCCGCTCGTTCGGCAGGCAGACCGTGACCAGATCGGGCCGGGCGCGGTCCAGCATCTCGTCGAGGTCGACGTAGCCGACGGTGCCGAACTCGGTGGCCCGGGCCGCGGTCCGGGCCGGATCCCGGCCGACGACCGCGACCAGGGACGTGTCGGCCCGGCCGGCGAACAGCTCCGCGTGCTGCCGGCCCCACCAGTCGCCGGTGCCGACGACGGCGACCCGCACCGGCACCGGTTCCGGGGACCTCGGGGGCCGGACGACCCCCGGTGCGTATCGTGCCGCGACGTTCATCGCTTCCTCCGGCGGGTGAGGCGAGACTGGATCAGGACCACGACGACGAGGAACGTGCCGCTGACGACCTGTTGGTAGTACGTGGTGAGGGTGCCGACCTGGTTGATCAGGTTCTGGATGACCTTGAGCAGCAGCACCCCGGCGAGGGTTCCGCTGAGCGAGCCGGCCCCACCGGTCAGCAGGGTGCCACCGATCACCACGGCGGCGATCGCCTCCAGCTCGCGGCCCTCGCCGATGGTCGGCAGGCCGGACTGGGTCTGCGCGGCCACCAGTACCCCGGCGAGGCCGGTGAGCAACGCACTCAGTACGTAGACCAGCACCCGGACCCGGGCCACCGGCAGGCCCATCAGCTCGGCCGCCTCCTGGCTGTCGCCGATGGCGAACGTGGCCTGGCCGAACCGGGTCCGGTTGAGGACCACGACCCCGGCGGCGAAGGCCGCCAGCGCGAACCAGACCGGCGCGCTGAGGCCGAGCCACCGGGCCTGGCCGAGCTGGGTGAGGGTCAGGTCGGCCGGGATGATGTACACCTTGTTGCCCTCGTCCGCGACGGCGAACGCCAGGCCGCGGGCGAAGAGCAGGGTGGCGAGCGTGACGATGAACGGCGCGATCCGGGCCCGGCCGATCAGCAGCCCGTTGACCAGTCCGATGGCGCCGCACACAGCGAGGGGCAGCAGCACCGCGGCGGGGGTGCCCCAGCGGGAGCCGTACGCGGTGAGCACCCCGCTGAGCGCGAGCAGCGACCCGACCGAGAGGTCGATCCCGCCGCTGAGGATGACGAACGTCATGCCGGTCGCGATGAGCAGCAGGTATGAGCTGTCCAGGGCGATGTTGCCGAGGTTCCGGCCGCTGGCGAAGCTGTCACCGAAGATCAGCGAACCGGCGACGAGTACCAGCGCGAGCACGATCGGCGTACCGGCCCGGTCGGGACGCCACCACAGCAGGCGGGCGACGGTCCTGGGCTCGGCTCGGGTGGCTGCGCTGTCCTCGACGGCGGTCATGCCCGGCTCCGTCCGCGCTGGACGTACACGGCCGCGACGATGATTCCCGCCTGCAGCATGCGGGCCGTCGAGTCCGGCAGGTCCTGCTGGATCACGGTGGCGGTGATCAGTTGCATCAACAGGGCTCCCATCAGCGTGCCCAGGATGCGTACCCGGCCGCCGGACAAGGGGGTGCCGCCGACGACCACGGCGGTGATCGCGCTGAGCTCGATGAGCAACCCGACGAACGAGGGATCGCTGGCGCCTTGCCGCGCGGTGCTGAGCACTCCGGCGGCGGCGGCCAGCACCCCGCTGATGACGTAGACGATGACCAGGGTGCGCTTGACCGGCAGGCCGGCCAGGGTGGCCGCGGCACGGTTGCCGCCGACGGCCAGCAGCTGCCGCCCGAACGCGGCCCGGTGCACCGCGACTGCCGCCGCGCCGGTCACCACCAGCACCAGGAGCACGCTGATCGGGATGCCGAGGACCGAGTCGCTGCCCAGCGCGCCGAGGACCGGGTCGAAGATCTCGGTCAGCCGGCCGTCGGCGAGCACCAGGGCGATCCCGCGGCAGGCGACCAGCGTGCCGAGGGTGGCGATGATGGGCTGCATGCGGGCGAACGCGACGAGCGAACCGTTGACGCATCCGACGGCGGCGCCGGCCAGCACGGCGATCGCGATGGCCGGCCAGGTGCCGTAGCCCAGGTACAGCGGCAGCAGTGCGGCGCTGATCGCCATGGTCGAGCCGACCGAGAGATCGATGCCCTCGGTGGCGATGACCAGGGCCATGCCGATCGCGACGATCATGACCGGCACGACCTGCACCAGCTGCAGCCGTAGGTTGGCCAGGGTGGCGAAGTTCGGCGTGAAGGCGAGGTTGAAGAGCAGCAGCAGGGCGATAGCGAGATACACCCCGCCGGCCTGGAGCAAGGTCCGGATGTCCGGACGGGTGGGCCGGGCGGTGACGGTGTCAGACATCGGCACCTCCCTCGGACGCCTGGGCGATCGCGTGCATGATGCGGTCCTCGTTGACGTCGTCGCCGCGCAACATGTCGACGACGGCCCCGTCGCGCAGCACGAGCACCCGGCCGGCGCCCTCGACGACCTCCTCGAGTTCGGAGGAGATCAGCAGGACGCCCAGGCCGAGCGCGGCGAGTTCGCTGATCAGCGACTGGATCTCGGCCTTGGCGCCGACGTCGATACCGCGGGTCGGCTCGTCGAGAATGAGCACCTTGGGGTGCAGGCACAGCATCCGGGCGAGCAGGACCTTCTGCTGGTTGCCGCCGGACAGGTCGCTGACCCGCTGATCCGGGCTCGACGTCTTGATCCGGAGCCGCTTGATGAACGTGTCCACGATCTCGTCCTGCCGGCGCCGGGAGACGAACCCCGCGATGGTGAGCCTCGGCAGCGCGGCCAGCACGATGTTGTCGCGAACACTGAGTTCCCCGACGATCCCCTCGGACTTGCGGTCCTCGGGCACCATCCCGATGCCGCTGCGGATCGCGGCGGCCGGGTTCCAGCGCCGGGCGGAGTCGCCGTCGACGCTGACGGTTCCGGCGTCCAGCCCGACGACCCCGAAGATGGCCTTGGCGGTCTCGGTGCGGCCGGAGCCGAGCAGCCCGGCCAGCCCCACGACCTCACCGGCGTGCACCTCGACGCTGACGCCGTCGAGCAGCGGCCGGCGCGTGAGCCCCTCGGCCCGTAACACCGGCGTACCGGTGATCTCGCGCTGGTGGTCGTCGAAGGTCGTCGCGCCGTGCCGGCGGATCTGGTCGACGTCGCGGCCCAGCATCGTGGCCACCAGCCGCAGCCTGGTGGTTCCGGCGACCGGCCCGGTATGCACCAGGCGTCCGTCGCGCAGCACGGTCACCCGGTCGCAGATCCGGAAGACCTCGTCGAGCTTGTGCGTCACGTAGAGCACCGCGGCCTGCCGGCTGCGCAGCAGCCCGACCACGTCGAGCAGGAGATCCACCTCGCGGGGCTCCAGCGAGGAGGTCGGCTCGTCCATGATGACCACCCGGGCGTCGGTGGACAGCGCCCGGGCGACGGCGATCATCTGCTGCACACCGAGGCCGAGTTCGCCGAGCTTGCGCCGTACGTCGACGGCGATCCCGTAGCCCGCCAGGATGTCCCGGGCGTCGCGGTGCATGCGGCGGAAGTCGATGAGGCCGAGCCGGTTGGTGGGTTCCCGGCCCAGATACAGGTTGCCGGCGACACTGCGCATGGGCACCAGGTTGACCTCCTGGTAGATGGTGCTGATGCCGGCGGCCTGGGCGTCGCGGGGGTGCGCGAACGTGGCCGGCTCGCCGAGATAGCGCACCTCGCCGTCGTCCGGCCGGTACACCCCGGTGATGAGCTTGATCAGGGTGGACTTGCCCGCGCCGTTCTCGCCCACCAGCGCGTGCACCTCGCCGGGGTGCAGTTCGAGGGAGACGCCGCTCAGGGCGCGAACGCCGGCGAAGTGCTTGCTCACCGAGCGCACGTCGATGGCGGATGTGGTCATCGGGGCCGCTCACTCTCCACGGGGAGGTCACCGGGGGAGGGCCGCTCGCCCTGCCCCGGTGCTCAGGATTGGGCGTCAGTAGGCGTTGGCGAGCTCGGACCCGGCGTTGTCCCCGGTGTACTCCTTGTCGGAGATGATGGTCTTCTCGACGACGCCCTTACCGCTGTAGAAGTCCTCAAGGGCCTGGAAGGCGAGCGGACCGAAGCGCGGGTTCGACTCGATGACACCGGCGATCCAGCCGTCGAGGATGCCCTGAACGGCGCCCTTCGTACCGTCGATGGTGATGATCTTGATGTCGCCCGGCTTCTTGTCCGCGCCCTTGAGCGCCGCCACCGCGCCGAGCGCCATCTCGTCGTTCTCGGCGTAGATGGCGCTGATCCCGGGATTGGCCGAGACGAGCTGCTCCGTGACCTTCTGCCCCTTCTCCCGGGTGAAGTCGCCGGTCTGCTCCGCGACGACCTTCAGCTTGGAGTTCTTGGCGGCCAGCTGGTCTTTGAAGCCCTTGGTGCGGTCGACCGTCACGTTGACCCCCGACGCGCCGAGCAGAATCGCGACCTCTCCCTGGTCGCCGGTCGCCTTGATCAGGGCATCCGCGGCGCGCTGACCCTGCACCACGAAGTCCGAGCCGATCCAGCCCAGGTAGTCCTGGCAGGCTGTCTTCGTGGTGAGCAGCCGGTCGATGGTCATCACCGGCACCTTGGCGTCCTGGGCCGCCTTGAGCGCGGGATCCAGGCCTTCGGAGTTGAGCGGCGAGATGATCAGCGCCTTGGCGCCCTGGGCGATCATGCCCTGGATGTCGGCGATCTCCTTGTTGAGGTCGGACTGCGCATTGGTGGTGATGAGCTTGATGCCGCGCTTGGCCGCCTCGTCCTTGATGGACTGGGTCTCGGTGATCCGGAACGGGTTGGCTTCCTTCTCCGACTGGGCGAAACCTACGGTGACGGTCTTCAGGTCGAGTTTCGGGACACCGCCGTTGTAGCGCTCCGGCGTGCATCCGGTGGCTCCGGAGGTGGCCTGGACCTGTTGTGCCGCCGAACCGTTCGCGCTGGGAGTGTCACCGCTGTCGGCGGCCTTGGTGCAGCCGGCGGCGAGCACGAGCGCGGCCAGCGTGGCGCCGGCTGCGGCACCACGGATGAGCTGTCTGGGGCGAGGCATCGCTGGCGTCCCTTCACATGGGGGCATGACGGACCAGGGCCCTGCACGGCGAGGACAGGTGCGCAGGTGCCAGAAGTTGAAAGGCTTTGACTCGAACTTGGTCAGATCGTAGCCACGTTGTGGCAACTGCTGTCAATAGCCGAGTCGAAATGACCAGCGATGATCGAGAGTGACGAGAGGCGCCGGTGTGGCGCCGTTACGCCATCTGCACGTCGATGCCTTCCGCGCGCAGCCGGCGTACCACCCCGGGGTCCGCCGCGTCGTCGGTGACCAGCACGTCGATCCGGTCGCTCGGCACCGTCTGGCACATCGTGTCGTGGCCGAGCTTCGTGTGGTCCGCGAGCACGACGACCTGCTTGCCGGCGGCCATCAGCGCCTGGTCGGTCGCGGCCGCGAAGACGTTGGGTGTGGTCAGGCCGCGCTCGGTGGTGACGCCCTCACCGGAGAGGAACACCTGGGCGCCCCGCAGGCCCTGCAGCACCTGCTCGGTGATCGGGCCGACCATCGCACCGATCGAACGGCGCAGCGCGCCGCCGACGAGCACGACGTCGATCTGCGGTGAGCCGATCAGCTCCTGGGTCACCGGGATCGAGTTGGTCACCACGGTGAGCTGGCTGATCCCGGTCAGCCGCCGGGCCAGGGCGGTGGTGGTGCGACCCGGCCCGAGCAGCACGGCGCTGCCCGGCACGACGAGGCCGGCGGCATGCGCCGCGATGGCCTCCCGTTCAGCGCGTACCGGATCGGGTGACGTGCCGTCCGG
>NZ_JBEZGQ010000038.1:0-20043 GCF_040650095.1 Actinoplanes sp. NPDC048791
CGGCCCCCCCCCCGCGCCCCGCACCCCCCAAACACAACAACCCCCACCACCCCCCCCCCCCCCCGCCGCCCAACACCCCGGGGGGGGGGCGCCCGGCGTTATCCGCAGGGCCGCGGGGGCGTGGGCCGGGACCGCGGGGGAACGGGGCGCCACCGGCTCGACGCGTTCGTAAGCTGCGCCGAGAGCGGGCCGCGGATCCGCCTCACCCTTGTTGGGCCACAGCGACAGGGCCCGCTCGGCCAGCGCGGTGATGGTCAGCGACGGGTTCACCCCGAGGTTGGCCGGGATCACCGAACCGTCCACCACGTGCAGGCCGGGGTAGCCGTACACCCGCTGGTAGGGGTCGACCACGCCGGTCGCGGGGGAGTCGCCGATGGTCACGCCGCCGAGGATGTGCGCGGTCATCGGGATGTCGAAGACGTCACCCACCGAGCCGCCGGGATGACCACCGATCTTGGCGGCCATCCGGCGGACCGCCTCGTGACCGACGGGGATCCAGGTCGGGTTGACCGGGCCGTGGCCGGGCCCGGTGGTGAGCCGGCCGCGCTTGGTGCGCCGTACCGTCAAAGAGTTGTCCACGGTCTGCATGACCAGCGCGATGATGGTCCGGTCGCTCCAGCGTCGCTTCGACAGCGACCGCAGCAGCGTGCGCGGGTGCCGCAGCGCCTGGCCGAGGAAGCGGACCGGCCGCGGCACGCGGCCGCCGCCGTCCACCAGCAGGGTAGTGAGCAGGCCCATCGCGTTGCTGCCGGGCCCGTAGCGGACCGGCTCGATGTGGGTCTCGGCGTCCGGGTGGAAGCTCGAGGTGATCGCCACCCCGCGGGAGAAGGGCTTTTCCGGTACGGACACAGACTGCGCGCCGAGCAGCGCCTCGGAGTTGGTCCGGGTCAGCGCACCGAGCCGGTCGGAGAGTCCCGGCAGCACACCGGTGTCCCGCATGGCGTGCAGCAGCCGCTGGGTGCCGAGCGCCCCGGCCGACAGCACCACCTCCCGCGCGGTGAAGGTGCCCTGCGAGGTGGTCAGCTCCCAGCCGTCGCCGACGGGCCGCAGCGCCGAGACGGTGGTGTCCGGGTGCACGACCGCGCCGGCCCGCTCGGCGAGATAGAGGTAGTTGAGGTCGAGCCGGTTCTTGGCCCCGAGCCGGCACCCGATCATGCAGTCACCGCACTCGGTGCACCCGGTCCGGGAGGGCCCGGCCCCGCCGAAATAGGGATCCGGCACGGTCTGGCCGGGCTCACCGAAGAAAACCCCGACCGGGGTACGCCGGAAAGTGCCGCCGACTCCCATGTCCTGCGCGACGGCCTGGATGACCTCGTCGGACGGAGTCATCGACGGCTGCACCGTGACGCCCAGCATCCGGGAGGCCTGCGCGTAGTGCTGTTCCAGCTCGCGGGCCCAGTCGGTGATGCCGGCCCAGCGCGGATCGGCGAAGAACGCGGCCGGCGGCTGGTAGAGCGTGTTCGCGTAGACCAGCGAACCGCCGCCGACGCCCGCCGCGGAGAGCACGACGATGTCCTTGAGCAGGGTGATCCGCTGGATGCCGCGCAGGCCCAGCGCGGGTGCCCAGAGGAAGGCCCGCAGATCCCAGGACGTCCTGGGCAGCGTCTCGGGGGTGAAGCGCCGGCCGGCCTCGAGCACACCGACCCGGTAACCCTTCTCGGTCAGCCGCAACGCGGTGACACTCCCGCCGAACCCACTGCCCACGACGACGATGTCGTAGTCCGTCATGCCGCTCAGCTCACCACGTCGACGCCGATCGAACCAGACTTGACGAGCACCTTGATGTGCTCCCCGCTCTCGGCATCGGCGAAGGCCGCCGCGGCCTGACTCAACGGCCGGACCGCCGTCACGAAGTCAGCCGCGGTCACCACGCCGTCGCGCAGCAGCACCATCGCATCGGCGTAGTCCTCCGGCAGGTACGTCGCACTGCCCTGGATCCGCAACTGGCTGTCCTGCAACAACGCGAGCGGAATCGTCACCTCGCCGGCCGGCACACCGACCACCACGACAGTGCCACCCTTGTCGGCGATAGCCAGTGACTGCGTCATGGTCGACTGCTCGGCCACGCAGTCGAACACCACGTCGGCGCTCTCGCCGAGCGCTGCCCGTACCTGATCGGCAGCGTCCGCAGCCGTCGCGTCCACGGCGGCGTCCGCCCCGAAAGCCAGCGCCCGCTTGCGGCTGGCCGCCGACCGCGCCGTCACGACGATCCGCCGGGCGCCCTGCGCCCGCGCCACCTTCAAAGTCAGCAGACCGATGGTCCCCACCCCGAGAATCGCCACCGCCCGGTCGCGAACCCCGCCGGCCAGCCGGATCGCGTGCACGGGAGTGGAAAGCGGCTCGATCAGGGCCGCGGTGACATCGTCGAAGTCGTCGGGCACACCATGCAGGCGCCGCGCGTCGATGGTGAAAACGTCGGCCATCCCGCCCTGCTCGGACCCGCAGCCGAAGAACCCGAGCCGCTCGCACAGGTTCTGCCGCCCGGCCCGGCACTGCTTGCACTCCCAGCAGGGCAGGTCCGGCTCGACGGTGGCCCGCTGCCCGACCCGGACCGAGGTCACATCCGCGGCGACCGCGGTGACCACCCCGACCACCTCATGCCCGGGCGCGTACGGCGGATGAACGTTCGGATGCCGGCCCCGCAGGGCGTGCGTGTCGGAGCCGCAGACGCCGGCCACCACCATCCGCAGCTGTGCCTCACCCGGTCCCGGCTCCGGGACGGCCGCCTCGACGACCTGGACCCCGTCCGGCAGCACCACGACACGCATCATGGCTGGAGCATAGGACCTGGGTTTACGCTAAGCCGTGCGAGCAGCGACGATGGCCGACATCGCCCGGCGTGCCGGCGTGTCCCGGATCGCCGTCTCGTACGCGCTGAACGGCCGTCCCGGCGTCTCCGCGGACCTGCGCCAGCGCATCCTGGGCATCGCCCGCGAACTCGGCTACCGCGCGAACGGCCCGGCGCTGGCCCTGCACGGGGCGGCGGCCCACGCGATCGGGCTGGTGCTGCTCCGCTCGTCGGCGGCGCTGACCGTGGAGGTCTTCCGCCGCCAGCTGATCGCCGGCATCCAGGAGGAGCTGGCGGTACGCGGTTTCGTCCTGGCGTTGCAGCTGGTGGCGGACCTGGAGGAGGAAGCGCAGGTCCACCGCCGGTGGAGCGCCGAACGCCGGGTCGACGGCGTACTGATCTGCGACCCCCGGGTGGACGACCCCAGGTTGGCGGCGGTCCGCCGGCTGGGCCTGCCGGCGGCGCTGATCGCGAGCACACCGGACGACGGCATGCCCGGGGCGTGGTGCGACGACCGCGGATGGACGCTGGAGCTGGTGCAGCACCTGGCTGAGCTGGGCCACGTCCGGGTGGCCCGGGTCAGCGGGCCGGCGGAGATGGTGCACACGGCGATCCGGGACGAGGCGATGGCCCGGGCGTGCGCTGAGCGAGGGATGACGCTGACGATCGTGCGGGCTGATTACACCGGCCGGGCTGGGGCGCAGCGAACCCGGGAGCTGCTGGGCGGGCCGGAGCGGCCGACGGCGATCGTCTACGACAACGACGTTATGGCGGTGGCTGGGCTGGGGGTCGCGGGGGAGCTGGGGGTGGCGGTGCCGGGGGATCTGTCGGTTGTGGCTTGTGAGGATTCGCCGCTTTGTCAGGTGGTAGGGCCGCCTTTGACTGTTGTTCGGCGCGATATTGCGGCTTATGGGGGGTTGGCTGTGGCTCAGTTGTTTGCGGCTTTGGATGGGGATGTGCGGGCGCCGGTGCAGGCTGAGGGTGGGCGGCTTGAGGTGCGGCGGAGTACGGGGCCTGCCTGAAGGGCATTTGCTTCGCGTTCGCCCTGCGCTTACGTCCCTGCGCCTCAGCCCTTGCGTGTCGCGCCTTTCGCCTTCGGTCTTCCAAGTTCTGCATTGCGCGTTCCGCGCTGCGGTTTGCACCTTGAGCTCTTGCATCTCGCGCCTGCGCGTGTCCGCGTTCCGCCTTTGCGCGTCCGGGTTCTGCCTTTCGTGTTTTGCGCTGCGCGTTCGTCCCGTGCCTTGCGCCTTTCCCGCCGCGCGCGTTCGCGCTGCGCCTTGCGCGTCCCTCGTCCCGCGTTCCGCGTTCCGCCTCCCGTATCCGGCCTCCCGCGTTCCGCGTTCCGCCTCCCGTATCCGGCCTCCCGCGTTCCGCGTTCCGCTTCGCCGGACTCAATCAGCGGTGGCCGTACTCCTCTGGTCTTTGTTTTCCGTGACCGGCGGCGGCGGCGCCGTGCTTGCGCGGGCGACCAGGTGGGCCGGTTCGTCGAGCCGGCTGGTGACCTCGTCGCCCGCGATGACCGCCAGCAGCAGCCGGGCCGCGTTCTCGCCGTAGGCGACGATGTCGCGGGTGAGCGCGGTCAGCGGCGGATGCACGAGCCCACAGACCGGCGAATCGTCCCAGGCGACGATGGACAACTCGGCCGGCACGGCGAACCCCAGTTCCTGCGCGGTGGCGAGCCCGGCGATCGCCATGATGTCGTTGTCGTACACGATCGCCGTCGGCCGTGGCCGGGTGTGCAGCAGGTCGCGGGTGGCCTGGGCGCCGGCCTCGCCGGTGTAGTCGGTCCAGACCGGGGGCGCCTCGGCGATCCCCAGCCGTTCGCAGTTCTCGGCGAAGGCGCGGCTGCGGGCGCCGGTGTGCGCCAGCTCGGGGATCCCGGCGACCCGGGCGATCCGGCGGTGACCGAGCCCGGCCAGGTGCTCGACCGCCTCGGCCACCGAGACCGCGTCGTCGGACCAGAGACTCGGCAGCAGCTCACCGTCGGTAGGCGGCCCCACGACGACGGCGGGCAGCCCGATCTCCGCCACAGCCGGCACCCGTGGATCGTCCGCGCGGACGTCACAGAGCAGCACCCCGTCGACCCGGCCCTCGATCCACCACTGCCGGTAGACCTCGATCTCGGCCGCCGGGTCGTCGTCCGGGACCATCTGCAGAAGCAACGCGTACGAGCGGGTGGACAACTCGGCCTCGAGCCCGCTGACCAGCTCCATGAAGAACGGCTCGACACCCAGCGTGCTGGCCGGCCGCCGCAACGCGAGCCCGACGACCTTGGCGGGCGCCCCGGCGAGCGCCCGGGCGGCGGCGCTGGCCCGGAAACCCATCCGGTCGGCGATCGCGAGGATGCGGGCGCGGGTGTCCTCGGAGACGCCGGGCCGGTCGTTCAACGCGTAGGAGACGGCGCCCTTGGAGACCCCGGCCTCGCGGGCGATATCGGCGATCGTCGGTCTCTTCACTCTCCTGACCCTAGGCCTCCCCAGCCAGTCCTGTTGCCGCCATGGCCGTCCTGTTGCTGCCGTTCAAGGCAGGAAGCCGAGCCGCCGGGCCGTCACGACTGTCTCCATCCGGCCGTGCGTGCCCAGCTTGCGCATCGCGTTGCGCAGATAGCTCTTGACCGTCTCCGGCAGGAGCCCGAGCCGCCGGGCAGCTTCCGCGTTGCCGCAGCCCACCGCAACCATGGCCAGCACGTCGAGCTCCCGCGGCGACAACGGGTTGGGCGACCGCTCCGAGCCGCCGGACTGGGCGAGCAGCGCGCACACGTCCTGGAGCCGGGACCGCAGCGCAGGGTCGTCGACCTCTTGGGCGATCGTGCGGAGGTCGGCGTGCGCCTGGCGGACGTCCTCCCACTCCGGGGCCGTCGGCGCCGCCCGGGTCAGGGCCGCGGTCGTCTCCAGCTCGGCGATCCGGCGCTGCACTTCCCGGCGTACGGTCACCTCGGTGCCGATACGCGCCGCAACTTGGCTCATCGCGTCGAGCGCGCGGGTTCCCACCGACAGCGGCTCCCGCGTGCCGGCGTACAGCACCGCCAGGACGGAACCGCCCATCGCGACCGGCACCGCGGCGATCGCCCGCAATCCCTCGGCGGTGACCGGTTTGTCGTACTCGTGGCTGATCCGCGGGTCGGTGGCGTAGTCCTCGACCCGTCCCGGCCGCGCCATGCTGACGACCCGCCCGCCGAGACCGTTTCCGGCGCTGACCACCAGCCCGTGCAGCGCGCCGGTCACCGTGCCCGCGAAGTCGGTCAGCCGCATGGCCCGGCCGTCGGCAGCCACCGCCCCGCCGAACGCGACCGGCAGCCCGGTCACCCGCCGGACCCGGCCCAGCGCGGCGGACAGATCGGCTGTTTCGAGCACGTCACCAGCATGTCGCGGACCAGGCTCGCGGTCCACCCCTGAACGGGGGTGGCGCTGCCACGTGGACCGGCTCATGCTGCAGAAATGCTCTCCTACGCTTCCGGGACCTCCGACGTGCCGCTGCTCGGCGAGACGATCGGCGCGAACCTCGAACGCACGGTGGCGACCCACGGCGACCGCGAGGCGCTGGTGGATGTGGCCGCCGGCCGCCGCTGGACCTACACCGAGTTCGACGCCGCGGTGAACGAGGTCGCCCGTGGCCTGCTGGCCCGCGGCATCGACAAGGGCGACCGGGTGGGGATCTGGGCGCCGAACTGCGCGGAATGGGTCATCACGCAGTACGCGACCGCGAAGATCGGCGCGATCCTGGTGAACATCAACCCGGCCTACCGCACTCACGAACTGGCCTATGTGATCCGGCAGGCTGGCGTGCGCCTGCTGGTCAGCGCGGTCGCGTTCAAGACCAGTGACTACCGCGGCATGATCGCCGAGGTCGGCTTCACCGAGACGATCTTCATCGGCACCCCGGACTGGGACGACCTGATCGCCGCCGGCCAGGGCCGCTCGCTGGAGGAACGCGCCGCGTCGCTGGCCTTCGACGACCCGATCAACATCCAGTACACGTCTGGCACGACGGGCTTCCCGAAGGGCGCGACGCTGTCGCACCACAACATCCTCAACAACGGCTTCTTCGTCGGCGAGTTGGTCGGCTACACCGAGCAGGACCGGATCTGCATCCCGGTGCCGCTGTACCACTGCTTCGGGATGGTGATGGGCAACCTGGCGGCGACCTCGCACGGTGCCTGCATGGTGTTGCCGGCTCAGGGCTTCGACCCCGCGGCCTCTCTGCGAGCGGTCACCCAGGAGAAATGCACTTCTCTGTACGGCGTACCGACCATGTTCATCGCCGAACTGGGCCTGCCCGACTTCACCGCGTACGACCTGTCGTCGCTGCGTACCGGGATCATGGCGGGCTCGCCGTGCCCCGTGGAGGTGATGAAGCGGGTGGTGGCCGAGATGCACATGACCGAGGTGGCGATCTGTTACGGCATGACGGAGACCTCCCCGGTCTCGACGATGACCCGCCGCGACGACGGCCTGGACCGCCGTACGGAAACAGTGGGCCGCGTGATGCCGCACCTGGAGTCGAAGGTGGTCGACCCGGCGACGGGCCTGCCGACGCCACGCGGCGAGGCGGGGGAACTGTGCACTCGCGGCTACTCGGTGATGCTCGGCTACTGGGATCAGGCGGAGGCGACCGCGGAAGCGATCGACGAGGCCCGCTGGATGCACACGGGCGACCTGGCCACGATGGACGAGCACGGCTACGTGAACATCGTCGGCCGGATCAAGGACCTGGTGATCCGGGGCGGCGAGAACGTGTACCCGAGGGAGGTGGAGGAGTTCCTCTACTCCCATCCGGACGTGTCGGACGTGCAGGTGATCGGCGTCCCGGACCAGAGGTACGGCGAGGAACTGATGGCCTGGGTGGTGATGCGCCCGGGAGCAACGCCGCTGACCACTGAAGCGGTCCGCGACTTCTGCCAGGGAAAGCTCGCCCATTACAAAGTGCCGCGGTACGTGCATGTGGTGGACGGCTTCCCGATGACGGTGACCGGGAAAGTGCGAAAGGTGGAGATGCGAGAGCAGGCCGTGGAGATCCTGGACCTCCATGACGCCGCCGGCATTCGCAACGCCTGACTCCATTCGCACCTCACTCCGTTCCCCGTCGTCGCCGCATTTCGTCCGTGGCCACAGAGTCAGCCGCGGTCCAGATATTCGCCGTCGGGCGTTGCGTCCGCGGACGCATGCTTGGTGCGTTCGGCCTCGCGGAGCTGGACCCGCCGGATCTTGCCGGAGATCGTCTTCGGCAGCTCGGTGAACTCCATCCGTCGCACCCGCTGGTAGGGCGACAGGTGCGCGCGGCAATGCGCGAAGATCGCCTGGGCGGTCTCGTCGTTGGCCGCCCATCCCTCGGCCAGGACCACGTAGGCCTTCGGCACGTTGAGTCTCAGTGCGTCCGGTGACGGCACGATGGCGGCCTCCACGACCGCCTCGTGCTCGATCAGCACACTCTCCAGTTCGAAGGGCGAGATGCGGTAGTCCGACGCCTTGAACACGTCATCGGTGCGGCCGACGTAGGTGATGTAGCCGTCCGCGTCGCGGGAGCCGATGTCGCCCGTGTGGTAGTAGCCGTTCGCCATGGCCTGCGCCGTCAGCTCGGCGTCGCCGTGATAGCCGACCATCAGGCCCAGTGGGCGCGGCTCGAGGTGCAGGCAGATCTCGCCCTCGTCCGCATGTTCGCCCGTCAGCGGGTCGATCAGCGCCACCTGATAGCCGGGGACAGGGCGGCCCATCGAGCCCGGCCGTACCTTCTGGCCCGGGGTGTTCGCGATCTGGACCGTCGTCTCGGTCTGGCCGAAGCCGTCGCGGATCGTGACGCCCCAGGCCTTCCGGACCTGCTCGATGACCTCAGGGTTCAGCGGTTCCCCGGCACCGACCACCAGCCGTGGCGGGTTCTTCAGCGCGGTGAGGTCGGACTGGATCAGCATCCGCCACACCGTCGGCGGCGCGCAGAAGCTCGTCACCCCGCAGCGCTGCATCTCGCGCAGCAGACGCGGCCCGTCGAACCGCGTGTAGTTGTGGATGAACACGCACGCCTGCGCGTTCCACGGGGCGAACACGTTGCTCCACGCGTGTTTCGCCCAGCCCGGCGACGAGATGTTGAGGTGGACATCGCCGGGCTGCAGTCCGATCCAGTACATCGTGGACAGATGCCCCGCTGGGTACGACGCGTGCGTGTGCTCGACCAGCTTGGGACGCGCAGTCGTACCGGAGGTGAAGTAGAGCAGCAGTGTGTCGCTGGACTGCGTGACTCCGTCCGGCGTGAACTCGGTGGAGCCGGCGTAGGCGTCGGAGAAGTGATGCCAGCCGTCGGTGGGCGAGCCGACCGCGATGCGCGTGACCTCCGCACCGACGTCGGCGAACCGCTCGGCCGCCGAGGCGAGGGCAATGACGTGCTGCGCGCCGCCGCGGGTCACCCTGTCCCGGGCATCGGCCGCACCGAGCAGCGGCGTCGCCGGGATGATGACCGCGCCGAGCTTCATGACCGCGAGGATCGTGTCCCAGAGCTCCACCTGGTTGCCGAGCATCATCACGATGCGGTCGCCGCGGGCGACACCCCGCTCCCGCAGCCAGTTGGCGACCTGGTTGGAGCGGCCGGCCATCTCGGCGAAGGAGTAGCGCTGCTCCGAGCCGTCCTCCTCGACGATCCACAGGGCGGGGCTGTTGTTGCCCTCGGCGATCACGTCGAACCAGTCGAGTGCCCAGTTGAACGCGCCGAGCTGCGGCCAGCCGAACTGCGCCCACGCCTCGGCGTAGTCCTCGCGGTGCTCCAGCAGGAAATCCCGGGCCTCGCGGAACGCCGCCGTACCGTCAGTCGCCGCCATTTCTCCTCCTCAGGCTGATCTGGGTCAGACTGCCCCGCCGCCGGGGAGCCCGCCACCCCCACGCGGGGGTGGCGGACGTGGTCACTCAGAACAGGTCGTGTCGCCGGCAGGCAGGCGGCCGCTGGCCAGGTACGCGTCAACTGCCTCGTCGACGCAGCTCGCGCCCCGGAACAGATACACACCGTGGGTACGCGCCCCGGCCAGCACGATCATCCGCGAGCCGGTCAGCGCCCGGTGCAACGCTTGTGCGCCGGGTAGCTGGGAGTTGACGTCCTTCTCGGCCTGGACGATCAGCGCGGGCGTGCCGTTGTGTACGTCGATCGGCCGCTCCGCCGGCGCGTACGGCCAGAAGGAACAAGGCGTGATCGTGCGAGCGAGTGGCTCGAACAGCGGTGACGAGGCTCGGTGCCGCTGAATGTCACGCCAGTAGACCTCCGGGTCCCGCGCGACGGCGGCGTCACCGCAGAGGATCGCAGTCTGAGCGGTGTGCGTCGCCGATCCCACCCCGTCGACAAGGCTCGCGAGCGTCTCGCTCATGCCCTCGGTGGGCTCGACGGGCAGTCCGTCGGCTGCTCGCGCGAGGATCAGCACCACGGTCGCCAGCTCACCGTTCTCCGTATCGTCGGTGAGCGGCGTGACGATCAACGCCGGCAGCAGGGTGTCGTCCACCCGGTACGCGCCAACGGTCAGCGGGCGCCGGGCTGAGGCCGCATAGACCCGGCGCACGGTGCCGAGCACCGCCTCGACTGTCTTGCCCAGGTGATAGTCGGCGTCACGCGCGGCAGCCCAGGCAGCCCACTCCCGCAGCCCAGCCTCCCGTCCGGCAGCGGCATTCCGCAGCACACGCGTTCCGGACAACGCCGGATCAATAGCGCTGTCCAGGACCATCCGATCGGCTCGACGGGGGAACAGCTGGGTGTAGACCGCGCCGAGATAGGAGCCCTGCGAGTATCCAAGGTAGGAGAGCTTCGGCGCGCCGAGCGCGGCCCGGATCCGGTCCATGTCGCGAGCCATGTTGGCAGTGGACGCATGCCGGAGCAGCTTCCCCTCCGCGCTGCCGCAGCGCCCGGCGAGGTCACGGTCCAGGGCCACCATCGCATCGAATCCCGCCCGGTCGGCGCCGACTGAGCGGGGCAGCCAATAGGCGGGCCATCGGCAGTCGACAGGAGTGCTGCGACCGGCGAAACGAGGGTCCATGCCGATCAGGTCGAAGCGTTCGCCCGTCGCGCCCATCGCAGCCCGGGCAAGCGGAACGCTGTCCAGCACGGGCGACGCGGGGCCACCCAGGTTGATGATCATGGGACCGAGGTGGTGCGCGGTGTCGCTGCCCCGGCTGCGGGCGATCGCCACGGTGATGGTGCGGCCGTGCGGATCGGCATAGTCCAGCGGCACAGTCACGTCGCCGCACTCAATACCGGCATCGGCCAGGGCTTGTCCCTCAGCATCGTCCGGTCCGGCAGCACAGGGATGCCAGGAGAGTCTTGGACTGTCACCCGCGTTGATCCGAGATTCAGTGGGGAGCGCGGTCCCCGAGAGGCCGGCGGTCAGGGACAACGCGGTGATGATGGTGGCGACGGTCAGCATTTGTGGACTCCTGACGTGAGCAGGTGGTGGGGTGAGAGGTCAGGCATCGCTGCGGCGGAGGCGCCATGCGGCCACTGCGAGCAGACCGGCCGCGTAGAGCACGAAGACGGCGAATCCGGCCCAGGGGGACAACAGCGTCGAGTCTGGGCGTGTCGTGGTGATCGCCAGCCCGGCCGGGGAGGGCAGCCAGGGGTAGACGTCGTCGGCCAGCTCCGACGGCAGGAAGCCGGCCAGCATCTGCGGTCCGAACAGAATTCCGATGACCGCCGCGACACCGCCGGCCGTGCGACGCAGAATCGCGCCGAGGCCGAGCCCGATCACGGCGACCACCGTCAGATAGAGCGCTGCGCCGATGACCGCTCGTGCTACCCCGGGCTCGCCGAGTGAGACGTCGAGGTGCTCGGCCGACAGCACCGACTGGCCGGTCAGGAAAGCGCCGAACACGGCCGGCAGACACAGCGTGAAGATCGCGACTGCGAGGACCGCTGCCTTGCCCCAGAGCACCCGGCTGCGCCTCGGAACGGCCGCGAAGGTGGTGCGGATCAGGCCGCTCGTGTATTCGTTCGTGATCACCAGGACCCCGAGGACTCCCACGGCGAGCTGGGCCACCTGGACTCCGGACAGGCTCACGCTCACCGCGTCGAAACCCGCGGGATCGGCCGGTGGGCGGGTGACGCGGACCATCGCGTACAGGATGCCGAAGCCGATGATCAGGGCAAGGGCGCTGAGCAGGGACCAGGCGGTGGAGGAGACCGAGCGGAACTTGGTCAGCTCGGCGCGCATGACGCTCATCGGTGGTTCCCATTCTGGGTTGAGGAGGGGAATTCGACGGTCGACCTGGTGAGGTCGACGAACGCGTCCTCGAGTGAGCTGTGACCCGAATCGGCCACGAGGCTCGCCAGACTCGTGTCGGCGACCAGTCGTCCCTTGCCGATCACCACCACGTGATCCGCGGTCAGCGCCATCTCGGTCATGAGGTGGGACGAGACGAACACCGTGCGCCCCCGCGCGGCGAGGTCGCGCAGCAGGCCGCGGACCCAGCGGATGCCCTCGGTGTCCAGGCCGTTCAGCGGCTCGTCGAGGATGAGCGTGTGCGGGTCGCCCAGAAGCGCGGTCGCGATGCCGAGCCGCTGCTCCATGCCGAGGGAGAACCGGCCGGCGCGGCGCTTGGCGATGTCGGCCAGACCGACCGTCTCGATCACGTCCAGCACCCGCGCTCGCGGCAGGCCGTTGGACTGCGCCAGGGCGAGCAGGTGGTGGTACGGGCTGCGCGCCGGATGCACAGCTCGCGCGTCCAGCAGCGCCCCGACCTCCCGCAGCGGCGTGCGATGGGCCGCGTACGGCTTGCCGTTGACCGTCACCGAGCCGCGGGTCGGCCGGTCCAGCCCCAGCATCATGCGCATCGTCGTGGACTTGCCGGCGCCGTTGGGCCCCAGGAAGCCTGTGACGACGCCCGGCCGCACCGTGAAGGTCAGGTCCTCCACCGCACACTTGGCGCCGTACCGCTTGGTCAGGCCCTTTGCCTCGATCATGATGGCTCCTTCCGTGGTCGCCTCCCAGGTTTCCGGCACGACGGTTCGGCGTCAGTGGGGTGCGCGCGCTGCCGAGGGTGGGGTTTTCCTCACCCCACGCCCGCGGTTTTCCGGATGGTCAGGCCGGTCCCCGATCCCTACCGTCGACGGCGTGGACATCCGCTTCTTCCCGACGGACCGCGTGACGACCGGGCGATCGATCTGCCATCTCCTGGCCGGCGCCGCGTTGTCGATGCTGGCTGCCGGTCTGTTCGGGCTGCTGGTGACCCTGTGGGGGGCCGCGCTGCTCAGCCTCGTCACCGGGCCGGCCGGCGGCGCGTTCCTCGTCGTCCTCTACGTCGTCGCCGTGCTGGCCTTACCGCTGGTCTTCGCCTGGTTCGTGCACGAGGTCGCCGTGCTGCACCGGTTGCGGTTCCGCCGACTCCTGGAGATCACCATCGCCGAGCCGGCCTGGACGCTGCGCAGCACGGGACGCCAGCTGATGTATCACGCCTGGGCTTTGCTGATCGCGGTCCCGGCGACCGTGCTGATCATTGCTCCGCCGGCGGCCCGGCGCTTCGTGCGCCACGATCGGCAGACCGCCGACCGCCTGCTCGGGCCCACCAACGTCGAGATCCTCAAGCAGCGGGTGGACTGGCTGCGCAGCAGCCGGGCGGCGATCGTCCTCGCCACCGACGAGGAACGCCGGCGTATCGAACGCGATCTGCACGACGGCGCCCAGCAGCGGTTGCTGTCCCTGGCGCTGAATCTCGGCATGGCCCGGGAGGCGATCACGGCGCCCTCACCCGAGGCCGATGCGATCGTGGCGGCGCACGACGAGGCGCTCACGGCGCTCAGCGAGCTCCGGCAGTTCGTGCGGGGCCTGCACCCGGCTGTGCTCAATGACCGTGGACTGGACGCCGCCATCTCCGGACTGGCCGCCCGGGCCAAGATCCCGATCCACGTCTCCGTGCAGGTGCAGCCGCGCTGCCCGGCGTCGATCGAGGCGGTCGCCTACTTCGTCGTCTCGGAGGCCCTGACGAACGTGGCCAAGCACTCCTCAGCACTGACCGCCTCCGTGACATTGACTCGCCTAGGGAGCGAATTGCATATCGAGGTTGCCGACGAGGGCCGCGGTGGCGCCACCGCGAAGCCCGGTGGTGGGATAGCGGGGCTCATCCAACGAACCGCGTCCGTCGACGGGCGGCTCTCCTTGAGCAGCCCGGTCGGTGGGCCGACCGTCCTCGAGGTGGTTCTGCCGTGCGGCTGATCCTTGCGGAGGATTCGGTGCTGCTGCGCGCCGGCCTGACGAAATTGCTCAGCGACGGTGGCTTCGACGTTTTGGCCGCCGTGGGCGACGGCGAGGAACTCCTGCGGGCGGTTGCCGAGCACGAGCCCGAGGTGGTCGTCGTCGACGTCCGGATGCCGCCGACCCATACCGATGAGGGCATCCGCGCAGCTCTGACGATCCGCCACCGATATCCGAAGATCGCCATTCTGGTGCTGTCGCAGTACGTCGAGGAGCGGTACGCCAACGATCTGCTGTCGGCGGCCACGAGTTCGGTCGGTTACCTGCTCAAGGACAGGGTTGCCCGGGTGCGTGACTTCCTTGACGCGCTGCGCCGGATCGCCGAGGGCGGCACGGCCCTGGACCCGGAGGTGGTCGCTCAGCTCATGGTGCGCCGCCGGCCGGACTTCCGGGAGCGGCTCACGCCGCGCGAGCTGGAGGTGTTGCGGTTGATGGCCGAGGGGCGTTCCAACAACGGCATCGTCGACTCGCTGGGTGTCAGTCACAGCGCGGTCGAGAAGTACGTGAGCAACATCTTCGCGAAGCTCGACCTGCCGCCGACCGATACCGACCACCGCCGCGTCCTGGCGGTGCTCAAGTACCTCGGTGATGGCTAGGATCCGCCGATGATCACACTCATCGGCCGGGCCGCCACCGACGACTGGGACGCGGTGGACGAGCTGGAGCAGATCGCCAAGGCCGACCCGGCGGCCCTGCGTCCGCATCTGCGGGAGCTGTTGGATCGCGGACTGCTCTGGCCCTCTGTTCTGTTCGCGGCGGCGGATGAGGAGACGGTGCAAGAGGTCATCACGCGGATCGACCGTGGTGACGAGCGCCTCGGCCACCTACTGCTGATTTTGTCCGAGGTCCGCAGCGCGCCGGCCGCGGCCGCGTTCCGGCGGTGGCAGGATAGTCCACCGCCGGGGATGGAGCGGTTGCACATCGACGCCTTGGCGTACGCGCGCCAGGGCGGCTGGGACCTCCGCCCGGACGGTACGAACCACGAGCTTTACGGCCCGGTCGCCTATGAACTCCACATGGTGGACACACCGGAGGCTGATGGCGAAAAGGCAGGGGCGGAGACAGAGGCCGACGGCGACCTGGTCTGTCCGTGGTGTGCGTCGCAGATCTGGACAGTCGTTGACCTTGATACGGCGGATCCGGACGTCGCCCGGGCGCTTGCGCACACCGGCTGGTCGGGCCGGCTGCGCGTCACCACCTGCTTCCTCTGCACCAACTACACGACGCTGTTCACCGACGTCACCACTGACGGCGGCGCGGTCTGGTCGGGTTGCAACGAGCGCCCCGACTATCTCCGCACCTCCGCGGAAGAGCCGCCGCCGATGCTCCCCGAGCTGGGCCCGATCCGCGCGAGTCCGCGGCTGGCCAGCGCCTGGGGTGAGGGTGGCTCGACGCTCGGTGGCGCCCCGGACTGGATCCAGGACGCGGAGTATCCGCAGTGCCCGTGCTGCGCCATGACCATGGACTACGTCGGCCTGGTGGGCGGCGCCGACCTGGGCTGGGGAGAGGGGGCGGACTACATCTTCCTGCACGCCAGCTGCCGCATCGCAGCTGTCACCTACCAACAGAGCTGACTCTCCAGGCGACAGGTAGGGGAAACGCCGCGGCGCCTAACGCGACGACGCTGCGGCGCGACGACGCTGCGGCGCGACGACGCCGCAGCGCCTAACGCGACGACGTGGTCTCGCTGAGCTCGAGTTCCTCATCCCGGCTCTCCGGCCGGACCGGCGGCTGCCTGAGCAGCTTCGCCGTCGCCTCAGCCTTGGCCAACGCCACCGGGAAACTCCGAGTGGCCCGCCAGAGCTTCACGATCAACAGCAACTCGAAGCCCACCAGCAGCGTCCCGGCCACCACCGACGTGGCGATGACCTGACCGGTCAGCGGGCCGATGATGAACACGGTCATCTCGAACTCGATGCCGCTGAACAGGTGAGTCCGGATCCGGCGTTGCAGCAGCGCCTCCCGGAAGCGGGCACGTGGCCCCTGCGGCGGGATCGGCGTACCCGTGATCGGCTCCTGCGGCATCGGGCCGCGGGCCTCTTCCAGCATGTCCCGCATGCTCTGCCGGGTCTTCGCCATCTGCTGTGAGTTCAGGTAACGGAACAGGTCCAGGAACGTCACCACGACCAGCGTCCACAGGAACGCCACGTGGCCGGTTCGTGCGTACTGGCCGCCGAACAGGGCCGCCGCGCACATGAAGACCCGGAGGCGGTCGAACATGAAGTCGAACCAGGCTCCGAACAGGGATCCCGTTCCGTTCAGCCGAGCCACCTTGCCGTCCATGCAGTCGACCACGAAGCTCAGGTGGAACAGCACGGCACCGGCGATCAGCCACCAGCGGTCCTGGGCCAGGAAGCAGGCCGCCGACCCCACTCCCAGCAGCATCGCCACCACGGTCAGCAGGTTCGGGGTGATCCACCGGTAGGGCGCGACCAGGCGGACCAGCCTGGCCGCGAGCGGATCGACGAGCAGGACGGTCCACCACGCGTCACGGACCTTGTAGGTCTGTTCGCGGATGTCCTGCAGAGAAGAGCGACGCACCATAACCGGTATCAACGGTCCGGGCCCGGAGCGGAAACTACTTTTGCCCGATTTGTGACGAGACGGTGTCCTAGGTTATCCACAGTCACGTCAATGACAGGTTACAAGCCGCACGGTGCATAGTACGGTCCGTTCATGGTCGACGGTCGATATCGGACCGGCCGGACGGCAGCCGATGACGGCCCCGACGGTCCGCCTTCCGCGGTGGCCGCGGACCGGCCTCCGGACAGCCCGCTCGCCGATCCGGCGGCCGTCCACTTCGACGACGAGGAGCGTCCCGCCCGGGCCCTGACCGGTCGCATCGGCATCGCCGTCGCGGTTGTCGCCTTCGCCGCCGCGCTGCTTGTGCTCTGGCAGGTGTTCCGGCCGCTCGCCCAGGGCAGCCAGTTCTATCTGATCATCTTCCTCGCCGGCACCCTGCCACTCGTCTTCCTCGTCTACCGCTCCGGCTTCCCGCCCAGAAAGACAGACCAGCCCGATCTCAGTGCGTACCAGCGAGATCTCAAGGCAGACCAGCCCGACCTCAAGACGACCAAGCCAAAACGCCGCGACCTACCGTCTCCCCTCGACTGGGCCCTCGCCGTCGTCACCCTCCTGGTCTGCCTTTACCCGGTGAACCCCTTCGCCGGCGGCTACAACGAGTTCCTCAACCGCCAAGGCCTCCTGGAAACCCCCGACGTCATCGCCGGCGCCGTCATGCTCGTGCTCGTCGTTGAGGCGTGCCGCCGTACCACCGGGCTTGCCCTGCCGATTGTCTGCCTGGCTTTCCTGGCCTACGGCTACTACGGCGGCCTGCTCCCGCAGAACTGGTCCATCGCGCACTCCGGGCTGGACTTCGCCCAGATCGTCGACGCGCTCTACAACTCCGGCAGCGGCTTCTACGGCACCCCGCTCGACGTGGCCGCCACCTACATCGTGCTGTTCACCATTTACGGTGCCGTGCTTGATCTGTCCGGGGCGAGCCGCTTCTTCGTCGACCTGTCCGTCGCGGCCTTCCGTAAGTCGCGCAGCGCCGCCGGGCGTACGGCTGTTGCCGCCGGCTTCCTGCTCGGCACCGTATCCGGGTCCGGCACCGCGACCGCCGTCAGTGTCGGCGCCGTCACCTGGCCGATGTTGCGCCGGGCCGGCTATCCGGCCGAGCAGGCCGGCGGCATGCTGGCCGCCGCGGGTGTCGGGGCGATCCTCTCCCCGCCGACCCTGGGCGCCGCCGCGTTCATCGTGGCCGAGTACCTCGACGTCTCCTACCTGACCGTGCTCGGCTGGGCGATGATCCCGACCGTCCTCTACTACCTGGGCATTCTGCTCGCGGTCGAGATCGACGTGCGGCGCTTCCAGGTACGGCCGATCGACGCTCCCGCAACCAGCGCGTGGCGGCTGCTGGGCCGCTTCGGCTACCACTTCTCGTCGCTCGTGCTCATCGTTCTCCTGCTCGCCGTCGGGCAGAGCGCCACCCGCGCCGTGGTCTATGCGACCTTGCTGGCCGCGGTGCTCTCCTTCCTGGACCGGCGTGCCTGGCTCACCCCGCGACGGCTCTTCGCCGCGCTGTCGGCCGGCGTCCGCGGTGTGCTGCCGGTCGTCGCGGTCTGCGCCGCCGCCGGCATCATCACGGCGACCACCACCAAGACCGGACTCGGCGCCCAGCTCGCGTCCCTGCTGATCGACGGCGCCCGCGCGGTCAGCGACAACCAGACCGTGGTGCTCGCCCTGACGGTTGTGCTGGCGGCGATCGCGCTGGCGGTTCTCGGTCTGGCCGTGCCGGTCACGGCCAGCTTCATCATCGGCTGGGTGATCATCGGGCCGGCCCTGCTCGGGCTCGGTGTCTCGGCGCCCGCCGCCGCGATGTTCGTCTTCTACTACTCCGTGCTCTCCGAGGTCACCCCGCCGACGGCCCTCGCGGCGGTCGGCGCCAGCGCGATCACCGGCGGCCGCACCGTGCCCACGATGTGGCAGGCACTGAAGTACGCGTTGCCCGCCTTCCTGGCCCCGATCGCCTTTGTGCTCACCGATCCCGGCGAATACCTGCTGGCCCGCGGGCCCGTCACCGGCGTCGTCTGGGCCACGGTCGTCGCCGCCTTCGCGGTCGTCGGCCTGGCCGTCGCCACCGGTGGCTGGGTGCCCGGCATCGGGGCGGCCGGGCCGGCCAGCCGTGTCCTTGGCGGACTCGCCGGCCTGCTCCTGCTCTACCTGGCGCCGCTGACCATCGCGGCCGGCGCCGTCGCGCTCGCACTGGCTGCGGGGATCGCCATCATCCATCGAACGGGGAGGACCACGTTATGAGGAAGGCATTCGCACTGGCCGCGGCCGGCACGCTCACCGCGGCCGCGCTCACCGGCTGCGGCGGCAAGCAGGACGCGGCCACGGTCGACGCCGGCGGCGACGTGACCTGCAATGTCGCCAACGACACCCGGATCGGCATCGCGACCGGCAACGCGACCGGCGTCTACTTCGCCCTCGGCAACGCCTACGCCGAGCAGATCGCCGCGACGGGCGGCAAGGTCAAGGCGACGGCGGCGGAGACCGGCGCCTCGGTGCAGAACATCCAGCAGCTCGTCGCGGGTGAGTTCGACGTCGCGTTCTCGCTGGCCGACAGCGCGGCCGACGCGGTCAACGGCACCAACAGTTTCACCTCGAAGCAGCCGATCCAGGCGCTGGCCCGCATCCACACCAACTACACCCAGGTGATCGTGCGCAAGGCCGCGGGTATCAAGGACGTGGCGGGCATGAAGGGCAAGCGGGTCTCGACCGGCTCGCCCAAGTCCGGCACGGAGGTCATCGCCAAGCGGGTGCTGACCGCGGCGGGCCTCAACCCGGACAAGGACGTCCAGGCCCAGCGGCTGGACCTGGTCAAGACCGTCGACGGCATGAAGGACGGCTCGATCGACGCGCTGTTGTGGTCCGGTGGCCTGCCCACCCCGGGCATCACCGACCTGCTGACCACGTCGGCGGACCAGGTCGAGTTCCTGGACATCACCGGACTGCTGCCGGAGCTCCAGAAGATCAACCCGGTCTACGAGACGGGAACGATCCCGGCGGCCGCCTACAAGACCGCGGCGGACGTGCCGACCATCGTCGTGCCGAACTTCCTGCTGGTCCGGGAGAACCTCGACGCCAACGTGGCCTGCGTGCTGACGAAGACGCTCTTCGACCGCAAGCCGCAGCTCGAGCAGGCGAACGCGGCGGCCAAGCAGATCACGCTGGAGCAGGCCCGCAAGACCGACCCGGTGGTCCTGCACCGCGGCGCGGTCACGGCCCTGGACGGGCTCAACGCGCCGAAGTAGGACGGCAGAGCGAAAACCGAAGATCAAGAGCTGGATCTCGTGCGTGGGTGCATGGCGCTGACCGTCGCTCATTGCTGGACCATGGATGCCGTCCGGCCCGTCAGGGCCGGGCGGCATCTGGATTGTCAGGCTCACTGCCCATCGTTGCTGCCCCCGGGTGAGGGCTTGCGTGAGTGTTCGCGGGGGTCTGGCGGTCCGGGGACGTCCCGACTGGCGACAGGGCTACTGCG
>NZ_JBEZGQ010000039.1:0-19937 GCF_040650095.1 Actinoplanes sp. NPDC048791
CGGCAGCCCGGCCGCGCTCGGCGAAGCCGCGCCCAGCCCCGCCGCGCTGAGCGCCGCGGCCGTCTCCGAGGTCGCCACCGGCTACGGCCACACCTGTGCGGTCCGCACCGACGGCTCCCTGTGGTGCTGGGGCAGCAACTACCTCGGCGAGCTGGGTGACGGCACCACCACCGCCCGGACCACCCCGGTACGCATCAGCACCGCCACCACCTGGGCCAGCCTCGACGCCGGCACCAGCTACACCTGTGGGATCCGCACCGACGGCACCCTGTGGTGCTGGGGCAACAACTTCCGCGGCCAGCTCGGCGACGGCACCACCACGATGCGGACCACCCCGGTGCAGGTCGGTGACGCCACCACCTGGGCCAGTGTCAGTGCCGGCGACAGCCACACCTGTGCCACCCGGACCGACGGCAGCCTGTGGTGCTGGGGGTTCAACCGTTTCGCGCAGCTGGGCATGAGCTCGGACATCTACATCGCGACCGCTCCGGTGCGGGTCGGCACGGCCACCACCTGGGCGAGCGTCGCGACCGGTTATGCGCACACCTGCGCCGTCCGCACCGAAGAAACCCTGTGGTGCTGGGGCAACAACACCGACGGACAGCTGGGTGTCGGCGGTCTGAGCTACCGGGATGCCCCGGCGCAGGTCGGCACCGCGACCACGTGGACCGGCGTGACCGCCGGCTACGCCTACAGCTGCGCGGTCCGCGCCGAGGGCACCCTGTGGTGCTGGGGTGAGAACGGGTACGGCCAGCTCGGCATCAGCGGAACCCACCAGACCACCCCGGTCCAGGTCGGCACGGCCACCAGCTGGAGCACGGTACGGGCGGGCTTCGACACGGCCTGCGCGGTCCGGACCGACAGCTCCCTGTGGTGCTGGGGCAACAACTCGACGGGTCAGCTCGGCGACGGCACCACGACCCACCGGTTCGCACCCACCCGGATCGGCACGGCCACCACGTGGGCCAGTGACTTCGCGCCCGGCTACCACATCTGTGGCTTCCAGGCCGGCGACAGCCTGTGGTGCTGGGGCAACAACGCCAACGGGCAGCTGGGCGACGGCACGACCACCCAGCGTCCGGCTCCCGGCCAGGTGACTCTCCCCGCCTGATCCCCCGACGAATAAAGGATGTCGCACGTGAACGACCATTCCGTTCCACCCCCGGCTCGCCGGCGCGGCCGGTTGAGGATGCTTCTCGGGGGCGCCACCGTCGCCGTACTGGCAGCAGCCTCGATCACCGTGGCCGGTGTCGCCCATGCCGAAGCCGACCGGACCATCACCTCGAACCTGACCGGCACCCACAACGGCTACTTCTTCTCGTACTGGAAGGACAGCGGCAACGTCACGATGACGCTGGGGGCCGGCGGCAACTACAGCGTCCGGATGAGCGGCATCAACAACTGGGTCGGCGGCAAGGGCTGGAAGCCCGGCTCCAGCCACACCGTGAACTACTCGGGCACGTTCAGCCCGAACGGCAACGGCTACCTGGCGCTCTACGGCTGGACCACCAACCCGCTCATCGAGTACTACGTCGTCGAGGACTTCGGCACGTACAACCCCAGCTCGGGCAGCCAGCGGCTGGGTTCGGTCACCACCGACGGCAGCACGTACGACATCTACCGCACCCAGCGGGTCAATCAGCCGTCCATCATCGGCAACGCGACGTTCTACCAGTACTGGAGCGTCCGTCAGCAGCACCGCAGCAGCGGCACCATCACGACGGCCAACCACTTCAACGCCTGGGCCCGGCTCGGCCTGAACCTCGGCACGCACGACTACCAGATCATGGCCACCGAGGGTTACCAGAGCAACGGCAGCTCCACCATCACCGTCAGCGAGGGGTCCACCCAGCCGACCACCCCGCCCCCGACGACGACCCCGCCGACCAGCCCGCCGACGACCACCCCGCCGCCGTCCCAGGGTGGTGCCTGCCGGGTCACCAACACCGTCAGCGCGTGGAACAGCGGGCTGACGGACAACATCACCATCACCAACACCGGTACGGCGCCCATCAACGGCTGGCGGCTGAACTTTGCCCTGGCCTCCGGGCAGTCCATCACCAGCGGCTGGAGTGCGACCTACTCGCCCACCAGCGGTCAGGTGGTGGCCACCAACGTCGGCTACAACGCCACCATCGCGCCGGGTGGCTCGACGACCATCGGCTTCCAGGCCAACCACAACGGCAACGCCGCCGCGCCCAGCGGTTTCAGTTTGAACGGGGCTGCCTGCAGCTGATTGTTCGTACCCGCCTGGCCGGAACAGCGAATGCTGCTCCGGCCAGGCGTCGTCATTTCGCCGAATGGTCGGCGGTCGCCATCTGTGCAAATGGACAGGCGCATTCCGGAAAACGCCATCGGAAAAAGTGTTACGACGGGCCGACCTCTGGCGTACATCTGACGTCTGAAGGGTGCTGGCCGTCCGTCCGGTTCAGCCGCGCGAGCTTCATCGCAAGTTCACCACCAGCCAAAACTCTGTTTCAGGCAAGTTTGCGGGCCGTCGCTCTTGAGTGCGGTGAAACACTCTGGCAACATTGCCATTCTTGAATGTCTGATGTCTGGATCCCCCTTCCGTTCGGCCACCAGGCATCCGTCTTCGGCAAGTTGTGAACGTTCACTATTTTGGGATCCCCCGGCAAGGAGCGGCGAAATGTACGCACGCGGCACACCCCCCAAAAGGCTCTGGCGGCGCGGATACATGGCCATTACCGCAGTGCTGGCTCTGCTGGCCGGCATCGCTGTCACGGTTGTCGCCGCGCCGGCCGCCTCGGCCGCCGCCGTGGACCTGAATGCCTGGTACGTCCTGGTCAACCGCAACAGCGGGAAAGCGCTGGACGTCTACAACCTGGCCACCACGGACGGCGCCCGGATCACCCAGTGGTCGCGCAACGACGGCAACCAGCAGCAGTGGCAGTTCGTCGACTCCGGCGGCGGTTTCTACCGGCTCAAGTCCCGGCTGTCCGGCAAGGTCCTGGACGTCTCCGGCGCCTCCACCGCGGACGGCGGCGCGGTCGTGCAGTGGACCGACAACAACGCCGCCAACCAGCAGTTCAGCATGCAGGACATCGACGGCTACATCCAGCTGATCAACCGCAACAGCGGCAAGGCCCTCGAGGTGCAGGGCGCCTCCACCGCCGACGGCGGCAACATCGTGCAGTACGCGGACTGGAACGGCACCAACCAGCAATGGCAGCTGGTCCAGGTCGGCTCCGGCACACCCACGACGGGCCCGACCACGCCGCCGCCGACCGGGACCTTCACGAACCCGGTGGTGTGGCAGGACTTCGCCGACGGCGACATCATCCGCGTCGGCGACGCGTACTACTACTCGGCGTCGACGATGCACTACTCGCCCGGCGCGCCCATCCTGCGCTCGTACGACCTGGTGAACTGGGAGTACGCCGGGCACTCGGTGCCGCGGCTGGACTTCGACTCCAACGCCTACGACCTCAACGGCGGCCGGGCCTACGTCAAGGGCATCTGGGCGTCGGCGTTCAACTACCGGCCCAGCAACAGCACCTACTACTGGCTGGGCTGCACGGAGTTCAACCGCACCTACGTCTACACCTCGGTGTCGGTCGGCAGCGGCTGGAGCAAGAAGGCCCGGATCAACAAGTGCTACTACGACGCCGGCCTGCTGTTCGACAACGACACCCCGTACGTGGCCTACGGCAACGGCACGATCAGCGTCGCGCAGCTCAACTCCGACCTGACCGCGGAGGTGCGCTCGCAGACGGTCTACCAGACCCCGTCGAGCATCGGCACCCTCGAAGGCTCCCGCATGTACAAGCGCGGGAACTACTACTACATCTGGCTGACCCGCCCGGCCAACGGCCAGTACGTGCTGCGCTCGACCAGCCCGTGGGGTCCGTACGAGCAGCGCCAGGTCCTGCTCAACCTGCCCGGGCCGATCTCCGGCGGCGGGGTCCCGCACCAGGGCGGCCTGGTGCAGACGCAGAACGGTGACTGGTGGTACATGGCCTTCACCGACGCCTACCCCGGTGGCCGGATGCCGACGCTGGCGCCGATCACCTGGAGCGGCGACGGCTGGCCGGTGCTGCAGACGGTCAACGGCCGCTGGGGCGCCAGCTACCCGAAGCCGAACATCAGCACGACCAAGACCGTGCAGTCGATGATCGGCCCGGACACGTTCACCGGCTCCGCGCTGGGTCAGCGCTGGGAATGGAACCACAACCCGGACACCTCGAAGTTCAGTGTCGGCAACGGGTTGCGGCTGTCGACCGCCACGGTCACCAACGACCTCTACAACGCCCGCAACACCCTGACGCACCGCATCCAGGGCCCCACGTCCACGGCCACGATCCAGCTGGACTACTCGGCCATGGCCAACGGTGACCGGTCCGGCCTGGCCATGCTGCGCGACCAGTCGGCGTGGATCGGCATCCGCAAGGACAACGGCGTCACCCGGGTCTCGATGACCAACGGGCTGAGCATGTCCACCAGCGGCTGGACCACCACGGGGACCGGCGCCGAGGCCGCCGGCGCGACGGTGTCCGGCGGCACGATCTGGCTGCGGGCCACGGCCAACATCCAACCCGGATCCGGGCGTACGGCCACCTTCTCGTACAGCACCAACGGCAGCACGTTCACCAACCTCGGCCCGGCGCTCACCTTGAACAACGACTGGCAGTTCTTCATGGGCTACCGCTTCGGCATCTTCAACTACGCCACGCAGGCCCTCGGCGGCGCGGTCACCGTCAACCGGTTCGACCTGACCGCCCCGTAACCCCGACACGCCGCGCGGCCCGGCCCGTCCGCCGGGCCGCCCGGCGACCCCCATCCCCGCTCCCGAAAGCAGTCCCGCAGATGATCACTAAGACTTCCCGCTGGTGGCGAGCCCCGTTCGCCGCGGCCGCCGCGGCCCTCATCGCCGGCACCACTCTCGCCGTCGCGGGTTCGGCTGACGCCGCCACAACCCTGGGCGCCTCCGCGGCCGCCAAGGGCCGTTACTTCGGTGCGGCGATCGCGGCCGGCCGGCTGGGCGATGGCACCTACACCCGGATCCTGAACAGCGAGTTCAACTCGGTCACGCCTGAGAACGAGATGAAGTGGGACGCCACCGAACCCGCCCGGGGCAGCTTCAACTACAACGGCGGCGACCGCATCCTCAACCAGGGCATCGCGATGGGCGCCAAGGTCCGCGGCCACGCCCTGCTCTGGCACGCCCAGCAACCGGGCTGGGCCCAATCACTGTCCGGCAGCACCCTGCGCAGCGCCGCGATCAACCACGTCACCCAGGTCGCCACCCACTACAAGGGCAAGATCTACGCCTGGGACGTGGTCAACGAGGCCTTCGCCGACGGCGGCAGCGGCGCCCGCCGTGATTCCAACCTGCAGCGCACCGGCAACGACTGGATCGAAGCCGCCTTCCGCGCCGCCCGCACCGCGGATCCCAACGCCAAGCTCTGTTACAACGACTACAACACCGACGGCATCAACGCGAAGTCGACCGGCATCTACAACATGGTCCGCGACTTCAAGTCCCGCGGCGTGCCCATCGACTGCGTCGGCTTCCAGTCCCACCTGGGCACCACCATCGACTCGACGTACCAGGCGAACCTGCAACGCTTCGCCGACCTCGGCGTCGACGTGCAGATCACCGAACTCGATGTCCAGCAGGGCGGCAACCAGGCCAACATCTACGCCTCCGTCACCCGCGCCTGCCTGGCCGTGGCCCGGTGCACCGGCATCACGGTGTGGGGCATCCGCGACACCGACTCCTGGCGCTCGGACAACCCGCTGCTGTTCGACGGCTCCGGCAACAAGAAAGCCGCCTACACCTCAGTGCTCAACGAGCTCAACGCCGGCAACGGGGGAGGCGGCGGATCGACCGTGGACACCAACGCCTGGTACGTGCTGGTCAACCGCAACAGCAGCCGGGCGATCGACGTCTACAACCTGGCCACCACCGACGGCGCCCGGATCACCCAGTGGAGCCGGAACAACGGCAATCAGCAGCAGTGGCAGTTCGTCGACTCCGGCGGCGGTTTCTACCGCCTCAAGTCGCGGCTGTCCGGCAAGGTCCTGGACGTCTCCGGCGCCTCCACCGCGGACGGCGGCGTGATCGTGCAGTGGACCGACAACAACGCCGCCAACCAGCAGTTCAGCCTCCAGACCATCGACGGCTACATCCAGCTGATCAACCGCAACAGCGGCAAGGCCGTCGAGGTGCAGGGCGCGTCGACCGCCGACGGCGGAAACATCGTGCAGTACGCCGACTGGAACGGCACCAATCAGCAATGGCAGCTCAGCAAGGTCGGATAGCACCGCCGTCCCCGCCCGTACCGGATCCACCGTTTCCCCACCGCCTCCGACAGGAGTTTCCCCCATGTCGTCCTCCGCTTTCAGTCGCCGTCGCCTGCTCCAGGCCACCGGTGCCGCCGCCCTGGTCAGCACGGCCGGAGCCGGCGTCCTCGACGCCCGGCCCGCCGCGGCCGCGGTCGTGCCGCCGGTCCGTCCGGACATCGGCGCGGCCGCGTACGCCTTCCGGCCGGGCGAGGTACGGCTGACCGCGGGCCGGTTCCTGGACAACCAGAACCGCACCCTGAGCTACCTGCGCTTCGTCGACGTCGACCGGCTGCTCTACGTCTTCCGGGCCAACCACCGGCTCGGGACCAACGGCGCGGCGACCAACGGCGGCTGGGACGCCCCGTCCTTCCCGTTCCGCTCCCACATGCAGGGTCACTTCCTGACCGCCTGGGCCCAGGCCTACGCGGTGCTGGGCGACACGACCTGCCGGGACAAGGCCAACTACATGGTCGCCGAGCTGGCCAAGTGCCAGGCGAACAACGGTGCCGCCGGGTTCGGCGCGGGATACCTGTCGGGCTTCCCGGAGTCGGACTTCACCGCGCTCGAGGCCCGTACGCTCTCCAACGGCAACGTGCCCTACTACTGCGTCCACAAGACCCTCGCCGGGCTGCTCGACGTGTGGCGCCTCACCGGCAACGACCAGGCCCGTACGGTGCTGCTCGCGCTGGCCGGCTGGGTCGACTCCCGCACCTCCCGGCTGAGCGGGAGCCAGCTGCAGGCGATGCTGGGCACCGAGTTCGGCGGCATGAACGACGTGCTGGCCGACATCTACCAGCAGACCGGCGACGCGCGCTGGCTGACCGTGGCGCAGCGCTTCGACCACCAGGCCGTGTTCAACCCGCTCGCCGCCAACACCGACCAGCTCAACGGCCTGCACGCCAACACCCAGGTGCCCAAGTGGGTCGGCGCGGCCCGCGAGTACAAGGCGACCGGCACCACCCGCTACCGCGACATCGCGGCCAACGCCTGGGCCATCACGACCCGGGCCCACACGTACGCGATCGGCGGCAACAGCCAGGCCGAGCACTTCCGCGCCCCGAACGCGATCGCCGGTTACCTGAGCAACGACACCTGCGAGCACTGCAACACGTACAACATGCTCAAGCTGACCCGGGAGCTGTGGCTGCTCGACCCGAACAACGCCGGCTACTTCGACTACTACGAGCGGGCGCTGCTCAACCACCTGATCGGTGCGCAGAACCCGGCCGACGGGCACGGCGGCGTCACCTACTTCACGCCGCTGAAGCCCGGTGGGCGTCGCGGTGTCGGCCCGGCCTGGGGCGGCGGCACCTACTCGACCGACTACAACTCGTTCTGGTGCTGCCAGGGCACCGGCATCGAGACCAACACCCGGCTGATGGACTCGATCTACTTCTTCGCCGGCACCACCCTGACCGTCAACCTCTTCGCGCCCTCGACGCTGAACTGGTCGGAGCGCGGCATCACGGTCACCCAGTCCACGACGTACCCGGTCAGCGACACCACCACGCTGACCCTGTCCGGCACCATGAGCGGCACCTGGAGCATCCGCGTACGGATCCCGTCCTGGACTCAGAACGCGGTGCTCGCGGTCAACGGGGCGGCCCAGGCAGTCACCGCGACGCCGGGCAGCTACGCGACCGTCACCCGGGCCTGGGCGGCGGGGGACACGCTGACGGTCACCCTGCCGATGCGGGTCGTCATGCTGGCCGCCAACGACAACGCGAGCGTCCAGGCGATCACCTACGGACCGGCGGTGCTGTGCGGAAACTATGGCAACACCGCGCTGTCCTCGCCGCCGTCGCTGACGGTCTCGTCCATCGCCCGGACCAGCACGTCGAGCCTGAGCTTCACCGCGACGGCCAACGGCACGAGCGTGCCCATCGGGCCGTTCCACGACGCGCACGGCTTCAACTACACCGTCTACTGGAACGCCAACGGCAGCACCCCCGGCGGCGGTGAGACCTACAAGCTGGTCAACGTCGGAACCGGCCTGGTGCTGGGCGTGAAGGACATGTCCACCGCCGACGGCGGGCTCGCCGTGGTGTGGGGCGACACCGGGACGGCCGACCACAACTGGGTCAGGATCACCGACGGCAGCGCGGTCAGGTTCCGCAACGTCAACAGCGGCAAGGTGCTCGGCGTCGAGAACATGTCGACGGCCGACAACGCCCGGGTCCTGCAGTGGTCGGACAACGGCACCGCCGACCACCGCTGGACGCTGGTCGACCTCGGCAACGGCACCTACAAGATCCGCAACGTCAACAGCGGGAAGCTGCTGGCCATTCTCAACGGCTCCGGCACCTATGGCGCCCAGGCCGTCCAGGACCCCGACAACGGCTCCGCCGACAACGTCTGGCGCCTGGTCAAGCTCGCCTGACCGGCCCGCACCTCGAGGAGGAAGACACTCATGACCACTGTTTCTGCTCGCGCGGGTCGCCGTACCGGCGGTCGCGCCCGGCTGCTGCTCGGCGCTGCCTGCGCCGTGGCGATCGCCGTGTCCTCGGTGGCCGTGGCCACCCTGGCCCACGCCGACCTCACCGGCCCGCCCGGCACCACCCTCAAGGCGGCCGCGGAGCGCAGCGGCCGGTACTTCGGCGCCGCCATGGGAGGGGACCGCCTCAACGACGCGGGCTTCCTCACGATCGCCAACCGCGAGTTCGACATGATGACGGCCGTCAACGAGATGAAGCCCGACGCGACCGAGCCCAACCGGGGCCAGTTCGACTTCCGGGCCGGTGACGCCATCTACAACTGGGCCATCCAGCACGGCATGCGGGTCCGGGGCCACACTCTGGCCTGGCACGCCCAGCAACCGCGCTTCTGGGGCAGCCTCAGCGGCAGCGCCCTGCGGACCGCGATGATCGACCACATCAACGGCGTCATGGCCCACTACAAGGGCAAGCTCTACGCCTGGGACGTGGTCAACGAGGCCTTCGCCGAGAACGGCAGCCGGCGTTCGTCGAACCTGCAGTCCACCGGCAACGACTGGATCGAGGTGGCGTTCCGCACCGCGCGGGCCGCCGACCCGGGCGTGAAGCTCTGCTACAACGACTACAACATCGAGAACTGGACGTACGCCAAGACGCAGGGCGTCTACAACATGATCCGCGATTTCAAGGCGCGGGGCGTCCCGGTCGACTGCGTGGGCCTGCAGACCCACTTCACCGGGGGCAGCTCGCTGCCGGGCAACTTCCAGACGACGCTGTCGAGCTTCGCCGCGCTGGGCGTGGACGTGGCGTTGACCGAGGCCGACGTGACCAACGCCTCGGCCAGTCAGTACCAGGGCCTGACCCAGGCGTGCATGAACGTCCCGCGCTGCGTCGGCATCACGACCTGGGGCATCCGGGACAGCGACTCCTGGCGGGGCAACGAGAGCCCGCTGCTGTTCGACCGCAACAGCAACCCCAAGCCCGCGTACACGTCGGTGCTCAACGCCCTCAACGCCGCCTCCACCACGGTGCCCGGGACGAGCACGCCGCCGAGCACCCCCACCAGCACCCCGCCGAGCACCCCGACCAGCACGCCACCGAGCACCCCGCCCGTCACCGGCCAGCCGGGCGGCTGCACCGCGACCTACCACACGGCCAGCACCTGGAACGGTGGTTATCAGGGTGAGGTGACGGTGAGCAACAACGGCTCCGCCACCCTCAACGGCTGGACCGTCCAGCTGACGCTGGCCGGCGGGCAGACCATCGCCAACGTCTGGAACGGCGTCAACACCGGCTCCAGTGGCACGGTCAGCGTCCGCAACGCCGCGTACAACGGCTCTGTCGGCGCGAACGCCTCGACCAGCTTCGGCTTCCTGGTCAACGGCAGCAGCAGTACGGCGCCCAGCGCCCTCTCGTGCACCAGCTCCTGACCGACGTCCCACGTCCATGGCCGAAGAGGAAGGCATTGTGATGACAACACGTGAGGACGACCGGTCGCACCGCCGGCTGCGGCGCGGCTGGGCAGCGGCCGCGAGCCTGCTGCTGGCTCTGGCCGGTGCGCTGGTCGCGTACCCGGCGCCGGCGCAGGCCGCCACGGCGATCACCATCAACGGTTCGTCGGGCGGGCGGACGTTCGACGGCGTCGGCGCGATCAGCGGCGGCGGCGGCAACAGCCGCCTGCTGTTCGACTACCCCGAACCGCAGCGCAGCGACATCCTCGACTACCTGTTCAAGCCGGGCTACGGCGCGGCGATGCAGATCATGAAGGTGGAGATCGGGGGAGACACCAACTCGACCTCCGGCGCGGAACCGAGCCACGAGCACACCCGGGGCGCCGTGAACTGCGACCGCGGGTACGAGTGGTGGATGATGGGCCAGGCCAAGGCCCGTAACCCGAACATCAAGCTCGTCGGGTTGTCCTGGGGTGCGCCCGGGTGGATCGGCAACGGCAACTTCTGGTCCAACGACTCGATCGACTACCTGATCGCGTGGCTCGGCTGCGCCACCTCGCACGGCCTGACCATCGACTACCTCGGCGGCTGGAACGAACGCGGCCGGGACCTGAACTGGTACAAGAACCTGCGCTCGGCCCTGAACTCCCGTGGGTACTCGGGCGTGAAGATCGTGGCCTCGGACGACTTCGGCTGGGGCTCGGCCGACGACGCGCTGCGCGACCCGGCGTTCGGCGCGGCCATCTCGGTGGTCGGCAGCCACTATGTCTGCGGCTACCGCAGCGCGCAGACCTCATGCCCGAGCTCGGCCAACGCCGTCAACTCCGGCAAGACGTTGTGGGCCAGCGAGAACGGTTCCGACGACTACAACGCGGGCGCGCCGGCTCTGGCCCGCGGCATCAACCGCGACTACATCGACGGGAAGATGACCGCGTACCTGAACTGGCCGGTCATCGCCGCGATCACCCCGAACATCCCCTGGGCCACCACGGGGGTGGCTGTGGCGCCGCAGCCCTGGTCCGGTTACTACTCGATCGGTACGAGCACCTGGGTCATGGCCCACACCACCCAGTTCACCGCACCCGGATGGCGTTACCTCGACAACTCCTCGGGTTACCTCGGCGGCAACCGCAACAACGGCAGCTACGTCTCGCTGAGGTCTCCCTCCACCGGCGACTACAGCACCGTCATCGAGACGATGGACGCCGGCTCGGCCCAGGACCTCCAGTTCAATGTCACCGGCGGACTGTCGACCGGGACCGTGCGGGTGTGGTCCACCAACGTCAGGTCGAGCAACCCGGCCGACCGTTTCGTGCGGCGCACCGACATCACCCCGTCGAACGGCTCGTACTCGCTGACCGTCCAGCCCGGCTACGTCTACAGCATCACGACCACCACCGGAGCGGGCAAGGGCACGGCGACCAGCCCCGCCCAGGGCGCTCTCGCGTTGCCGTACGCCGATGACTTCGACAGCTACCAGACCGGCCGGCAGGCGAAGTACCTGTCGGACCACCAGGGCTCGTTCGAGGTGGCCGCGTGCGGCGGTGGCCGTACCGGTCAGTGCATCCGCCAGATGTCGGAACAGGCGCCGATCTTCTGGACGTCGGGTCACGCCGAGCCGTTCACGCTGCTCGGTGACGTCAACTGGCGCAACTACACGGTCTCCACCGACGTCATGCTGGAGAAGAGCGGCTACGCCCAGCTCGTCGGGCGGGCCGGCAACTACAACCACGACGGCCCGCAGAACCTCAACGCCTATTACCTGCGGGTGGCCGACAACGGCTCGTGGTCCATTCGCAGCAACAGCACCGCCGGCAACCAGCGCACGCTGGCCAGCGGGACCACGGCGGCCCTGGGCACCGGCCGCTGGCACAAGCTGGCCCTGACGCTCAACGGCAGCACCCTGACCGCCGCCATCGACGGTACGACCGTGGGCAGCGTCTCGGACTCGGCGTGGGTGGCCGGCCAGATCGGCTACGCCACCGGCCAGGGCGTGCCGGCCCAGTTCGACAACCTGACCATCACCCCGCTCGGGGGCGGCACGACCCCCACCGGGGAGATCCGGGGTGCGGGCTCCAACCGCTGCCTGGACGTCAACGGCCAGAGCCAGACCGACGGGGCGACCGTGCAGATCTGGGACTGCAACAGCGGCGCCAACCAGAGGTGGACCTCAACCTCGAGCAACCAGCTGACCGTGTACGGCAACAAGTGCCTGGACGCCGCGAACACCTCCGCCGGCGCCCAGGTCCGGATCTGGTCCTGCACCGGCGGCGCCAACCAGCAGTGGCGGGTCAACGCCGACGGCACCATCACCGGCGTCCAGTCCGGCCTGTGCCTGGACGTGACCGGCGCCGGGACGGCCAACGGTACGACTGTCAGTCTGTGGACCTGCAACGGTGGGAGCAACCAGCGATGGATCAGATCGTGAACAGGACCAGGGCCTTGAGCCGTACGGGGCGGATCCTGCTCGCCGCCGCCCTCGCCGTCACCGGGACCGTACTGGTCCAGGCGCCGGCGCGGGCCGCCACCACCGAGTTCCGGGGCGTCAACTGGGCCGACCAGCGGGACAACTTCGTCAACGGGGTGCTCTACGTCTCGGGTCTCGGCGCGACCGACACGTACGCCTCGGCGGCCACCGTCGCCGACCGGGTGGTGGGGCAGCTGTACTCCATCACCGGGGCCAACACCGTCCGCATGCCGATCAACGAGCCGACCGTCGCGGGTTACTGGGGCACCTACACCGGGGCGATCGACCAGGCGCTCACCAAGGGCAAAGTGATCCTGGCCTACTGGGCCTACACCGGCGGCCGGCCCAGCGACGCCGCGGCCTACGACCGCATGTGGGACACCGTCGTCGCCCGGTACGCCGGGAACAGCAACGCCTACTTCGAGGTCATCAACGAGCCGCACGGGTATTCCACGACCGACCTGAACAACATGTACAACACCTGGCTCAACCGGCACTCCGGGGTGCCGCGCGGCCGGGTCATCCTGGACGGTGCCGGGCTGGCTCAGAACGTCGCCGCGGTCGGCCAGGACACCCGGTTGAACAACACCCTGCTGGCCGTCCACGACTACTCGTTCTTCGCCGGTTTCGAGGACGAGACCTCGTGGGGCAACCACCTCGCCAGCTCGATCGGCGGGTACGCGTCCCGGACGGTGGCCACCGAGTGGGGTGGTCCGATGGGCCCGGGCAGCAAGAACGGGGTCGCGTACGACACCATCGACTACAACATCCCGAGCGGGTCGTTCTTCGCCGACTACCTGCGGGGCGTCAGTGCGAAGCTGCGCGAGCTCGGTGTCGGCGGCGTCTACTGGCCCGGTCTGCGCGACGGCGACTGGTACAGCCTGACCAGGCGCACCGGCAGCGGAGCGAATCTGAACCTGACGCTGACCAACGCCTCCGGGCTGAACCGGCTGCAGTACTCCTGGGGGATGGGCACCGGCGGCAGCACAACGGTCCGGATCGTCGGCACGGCCACCAGCCGGTACGCCGACGGCCTGGGCCGTACGGCGGCCGGCTCCGACGTCGGTCAGGGTTCCGCCACCACCAGCGCCAACCAGCAGTGGGTGGTCGAGAACTCCGGCACCTACGTGCGGATCAGGAACCAGGGCACCGGGCTGTACCTGGACGGCATGGGCCGGACCGCCAACGGCAGCGCCGCCGGCCAGTACACCACCGGAACGTCGGCCAACCAGCAGTGGTCCGTGCTGACCGACGCGAACAACGTGCGGCTGCGCAACCGGGCCACCGGCCTCTATCTCGACGGCATGGGCCGCACGGCGAACGGGGCGACCATCGGGCAGTACAGCGACTCCACCAGCGCCAACCAGCGCTGGAAGATCGTCGCGGGGCAGTAGACCGCCGGCGGACGTCAGCTGATGGTGTAGAGGATGTCCGGGCCAATGTCCTGACGGATGACGCCGGGCGGGGTCGGTGCGCTCAGCACCGCCTCGAACGGCGTCCCCGGAACGCGGTCGCGCAGCACGACCACGCTGCGGATGCCCAGCCCGCGCAGCCGATCCAGGCTGGGCTCGCTGGGGAAGGTCTGCATCAGGTCGCGGAGCCCCTGGTGGTTGGGCGGGATGTAGCCGGACGCCCCGTTCACCATCAGGGGGAATCCGTCGGTCGACCAGAGCAGGACGTTGGTGTCGACGTTCTCGTCGGAGGGCAGCACCATCAACGGCGCCGACGCCATGGCGAACGCGGCCGGTGCGACCGGGGTGTCCGGATGGTCCATGTCCGGCATGCCCTCGGCCAGCACCAGCAGCAACGGCGGGATGGTCAGCACCCGGACGGCGACGGTCTGCCACTGCGGCAGGGTCGCCGCCCGGGCCAGCCGGGCGAGCTTGGTGAGCAGGCCGGCCGCGAGGACGGCCATGAAGATGGTCGGCCACAGGATCAACCGCCCGGGGGTACGGCTGCCGTCGAAGCCGGGCACGTACAGGTGCAGGAGGCGGTACGTGGGCCCGTTGGTGCCGAGCGCGAACAGGATCCCCAGGACCGTGCCGGCGAGCAGAAGGAGGCGCTGCCGCACCGACCACGAGGAGAGGACGAGGCCGCCGAGAGCCAGCAGATACAGCGCGTACCCGCACAGCAGTGCCTTCTCGTTGGCGGCGTTGCCGAGCTGGGCCCGAGCGTCGTTGTGCAGGGTGCCCCAGGGCAGCGAGTACTGCGGGGCGACGAACAGGCCGCGCGGCGTCGGCGAGAAGACGGCGACGTAGTCCCAGGACCGGGTCACGTACGGGTAGAGCTCGCGGACCTGCTGGTAGCCGTACGCGAAGAACGCGGTGACCGCGGTGAAGACCAGCCCGCCGGCGAGGTCGGCGAGGATCAGCCGGCGGCCCAGCGGGGGACGGCCCCGGACCAGCCAGCCGATCGCCGCGCAGAGGCAGGCGAGGGCGAGCAGGTAGACGAAACCGAGGCCGATGCCGAAGCCGAGCGTCACCTGCCAGGCCGCGACCAGCCAGCCGGCCACCGCCCAGCCGGGCCGCACCCGCTCGCTGCGGTAGCCGCGGGTCAGCGACCAGCCGTGGCCGCGGGCCAGCATCGCCACGGCGAGGGTGATGCCGCCGGTCGACATGATGTTCAGGTGACCCGCATGGTCGTAACGCCAGGGTGCGTAGGCCAGCGCGGCGCCGGCCAGTGCGGCGGCCACCCGTTCGGCGCCCAGCTGGCGCAGCATCGCGTAGCCGCCGAGGAAGGCCAGCGCGAACGTCAGCACGAACAGCACGTTGTAGCGCAGCACGGCGGCCGTCACGCCCTCGCCGATCAGCCCGGCCGGCGCGTAGCCGAAGAGCGTGTCGGTGTAGGCCAGGCCGAACGTGTCGGGGTAGAAGGCGTTGGTGTGCCATAGCCCGCGCAGGCCGTGCCGCAGGGACTGGCCGTTCCAGGCGACGATCCAGGCCTGCGCCGTCGGGTCGCCGGCGTCGCCGATGATGGTGCGCACCGGGTTGGCGATGGTCTCCTGCTTGACGCCGCCGGTGACGAGCCGGCTCGCGTACGGCGGGAGCAGCCACACCATGACGATCGCGAGCAGCACCGAGCCGGCGGTGGCGACGGTCCACTCGTGCCGGAGCAGCCGCAGCAGCCGGACGAACCGTGACCTCGTTGCCTTCTCAGTGACCACATCGGACAAGACGTACCCCCGTACGCAGAAAGATCCTGGTGAGCGCGAGGAAAGCTAACACGACTTCCGGCGCAGCAATAGAGCGGTTCCGAATAAGGGGAACATCGCCGGCGAAAAACTGTTACGAGAACGCACGGCGCAGGTCGATTAACTATTTGCCAGTGAAGTTCTTGAATGCGTGGGAGCGCTCCCGTAGCCTGCGTTCATATTCGTGTGCAATCAGCGAGGAGTGACGCGATGGCGAGCAGAAGACGGATCCCGTCGATGGTGGGCGTGGTCCTGGCCGCCGCTGCGCTCCTGGTCGGGGCCGGAGTGGTCGCGGCCTCGGCCGGGACCGTCGCGGCCGACGGGCCCACCGTGCTGGCGGCGACCGCCGGGTGCGGCAAGACGCCGACGCTGCGCAACGGCACCTACACGATCCAGAGCGGTGGCCAGTCCCGCACCTACATCCTGCGCGTCCCGGACAACTACCAGCCGACCCTGAAGTACCGGCTGTTCGTCGGGCTGCACTGGCTCAACGGCTCCGCGCAGAACGTGGCCGCCGGGGGCGGTGCCGCCGGCGCGGCGTGGGCCTTCTACGGCCAGCAGCGGGCGTCCGGCAACGGCGCGATCTTCATCGCCCCGCAGGGCCTGGACGCCGGGTGGGCCAACACCAACGGCCGCGACGTGACCCTGGTCGACGACATCCTGCGGGTGGTCGAGAACGACCTCTGCGTCGACACCACCCAGCGTTTCGCGCTCGGCTGGAGCTACGGCGGCTCGATGAGCTACGCCCTGGCCTGCGCCCGGCCCAACATCTTCCGCGCGGTCGTGGCGTACTCCGGTGCCCAGCTCAGCGGCTGCGCCGGCGGCACCCAGCCGGTCGCCTACTTCGGGATCCACGGCACCCACGACAGCGTGCTGAACATCAGCTCCGGGCGGCAGATCCGCGACACGTTCGTACGGGTCAACGGCTGCACCGCGCAGAACCCGCCGGAGCCCCCGAACGGCAGCGGGCGGCACATCACCACCGCGTACGCGGGGTGCCGGGCCGGGTATCCGGTGCAGTGGGCCGCCTTCGACGGCGACCACACGCCCGAGCCGGCCGACGGCGGCGGCACCAACACCGCGACCACGTGGACGACCGGTGAGGTCTGGCGCTTCCTGAGCCAGTTCGGGCCGGCCACCTCGCCCATCAGCACGACCCCGGGGCCGTCGAGCCCGGCGCCCTCGAGCCCGATGCCCAGCGATCCGGTGCCCAGCAACCCCGGACCCAGCAGCCCCGGCCCCAGCAACCCCGCGGGCCAGGCGTGCCGGGTGTCCAGCAAGGTCAACGCCTGGAACACCGGGCTGACCGCGGACATCACCCTCACCAACACCGGCACGACCGCGGTCAACGGCTGGTCGCTGAGCTTCAGCCTCGCCGCCGGGCAGACGATCACCTCCGGCTGGAACGCCACCTACAGCCCCACCTCCGGGCAGGTGACCGCCCGCAACGCCGGCTACAACGGCACGATCGCCGCCGGCGGGTCGGTCAGCATCGGCTTCCAGGCCGGGCACACCGGCAACAGCGCCGCACCGACCGCATTCGTCCTCGATGGAGTTCCCTGCGTCACCAGCTGAGCCGCACTCATCCGGGGAAAGTCCGATGCGAACGTGCTGTGGGCCGCGCAAGCCACCGCACGTTCGCATCGGGCATTCCCGCCGGCGCGGTCTCATCGGGCAACGTTGGGCGACCTTGCGGGCAGCCACCCATCGGCAACGGCCGCAGCCGCGTACTCGTACACGTGCCCACACTCAAGCGTAAAATCGCCCTCACCGCGGCCGCTGTCGTCACGGCTGGCGTCTCCGCGGTCACCTACCAGGCCTCGGCCGCCGAGGCCCCGTCCCTCCAGCCGCTGGCCGGCCTGCGGATCATCGGCCAGTTCGTGGTCGGCACCGGAACCCAGACCTACACCTGTACGGGTGGCAAGTTCACCGGCTCGTCGGTTCCCGAGGCGGGCCTGTTCGACGGCGCGAACCGCAAGATCCACCACTTCGGTGGCCCGACCTGGCAGTCCGAGGCGGACGGCTCGCTGATCACCGCCGCCCCGGTGGCCAACTCCCCGGTGCCGGGCGCGATCCCGGAGCTGCTGCTGGAGGTCAGGACCCGGTCCGGGTCGGGGATGCTCAGCACGGTCACCCACATCCAGCGGATGAACACCTTCGGCGGCGTGGCCCCGGCCACCGCCTGCACCGACGGCCAGAAGGCCAGCGTGCCCTACAACGCCAACTACATCTTCTGGGGCAACTGACCTCATGTAATGACCTTGCATGGGTTTTCCGCCGCGGGTGGGCTCAGCCGCTGACGATGTCGATGTCGTCGACGTAGCCACGGAAGAGGCCGGTGGTGCCGGGCTGGTCGTACCCGATCCAGATCTGGTCGACGGTGCCGCCGGCCAGGGCGCTCAGCGGGATCCGGACGAGATTCCACTCGTTGAGCCGCAGGTGACCCGCCTGGCCCTGGAACCGCGGGTGGGCCCGGACCCCGGACTGGTCGGTCGCGCCGGAGTCCCGCAGGCTGCGGCCGTCGGTGAGGAACAGGTCGAGGGCGACCGACGTGGCCGGGTACTGCGGGTAGATCCAGTACGACAGCGTCGTGTCCGCGGCGATCGGGACGTGGACGTCGAAGACCTTGTTGTACGAGTACGACTGCGTCGCGCTGGTGTCGTTGCCGGAGTACATGAGGGCGTACGTGCCGCCGTGCGCGGTCTCGGCCCGGCGGGCGGATTCCATGGCGGTCAGGCCGCAGCAGAAGCCGCCGACGTTCACGCTCGCGTGGACGCTGTTGGTCCAGGTGGGTTGCGCGGCGTCGCCGAAGTCGGTGCGGAACAGTGGCCAGGCCCGGCCGGCGCCCAGCACCGGACGCAGGGCGGTGTGCCAGAGGTTGGCGATTTTGACGTATCCGCCGTCGGTCGGATGGATGGTGTCCGGGCCGATGTCGGCGGCCGTCAGGGTGCTGGTGAGGTCGACGAGCCGGACGTTGTGCCCGGCGGCGACCTGCTCCGCGGCGATGGCGGGCAGGGCGGCGTTGAAGGTCCGCGCCCGGCTGTCGTTGGTGGGATTGCCCGAGGGGACCAGCGTGGACAACACCACGGCGGCGGTCGGCCGGGCGGCGACGATCCGGTCGAGCAGGTCGCGCATCCGCGCCGGCGCGTTCGGCAGGTCGTAGTTCTGCAGGGTGTCGTTGGTGCCGACATTGAGCAGCACCACGTCGGGCCGGGCGGCGGCCAGCCAGGCGTCGGCGTTCGCCGCGATCTGGTCGATGCGCAGCCCCGGGTGGCCCTCGTTGTCGCGATCCGTCATCGTGCCCGACTGCTGCGATCCGACGAAGTCGATCGCGACCCCGGCGTCGCCGGCGAGATGCCTGCGCAGCTCCTCGCGGTAGCCGTTGCCGTCGGTGGAGGAGGTGCCCCAGGTGATGGACGCGCCCAGCGGCATGATCCGCACCGGGTCGGCCGCACGGGCCGGTGCCGCCGCCCCGGTCGCACCGGTGGCGGCCGCCAGCAGGACGGCCATGGTCAGACGCCGGAGAATCATCGCGCTCCCTGCCGTTGACATCGTTGTCAGCGCATTGCACATCGCAGGTCGTCGATGTGTCAAGAGCGGGCCCGGTGGTAGATCCCTTCCAACCGGCGCAGAAAGACCTCCGGCGGGTACGCCGCCGCGGCCGCCATGCCGTCCCGGGTCACGCCGGCCCGCAAGGTGTCGTCGTCCAGCATGCGCAGCAGCGCGGCGGCGATCGCGTCCGGCGTCGGTTCGCAGGTGAAGCGCGCGGCCCCGGCGGCTCCCGGCCGGACGCCGAGCTCCGGGTCGGCCACCACCACCGGCAGCCCGGCCGCTTCCGCCTCGGCCAGCACCAGGCTCTGGGTGTCCGTGGTGGAGGCGAACGCCAGCACATCGGCAGTCCGGTAGTAGCCGGCGATCGCGTCGTGCGGCACGGGCGGAACAACCTGGACGTGGCCGTCCAGCCCGAGGGCGGTGATCCGGCGGGCCAGGTGCCGGCGCTGCTGCGACACCCCGACCAGGACCAGCCGGGCGTCCGGCCGGGCCGCGCGCACCCGGGCGTACGCCCGCAGCAACAGTGCCGGGGTCTTCTC
>NZ_JBEZGQ010000040.1:0-19903 GCF_040650095.1 Actinoplanes sp. NPDC048791
CCGCCGGCACCGCACCCGCCGCGCGGCGGGCTACACCGGCGCCGCCGCGGTGACCGCGATCGCCGTGGCCGGCGCGTCGGTGGCGGCCGGATCGGTCGCCGAGCCCCGTCCGAAGGTCGCCGCTCCCACCAGTGCCTCGGTGAAACCGCCGCTCTACACGATTCCGGGCACCCCCGGATGGACCGCGCCCGCGGCCACCCCGCCGAGCAGCTGCACGCTGGACCGGCTGCCCGCGCCCGACAACGCACCGATGGCCCTGGTCTCCGGGGCCGACCCGAGCGGCCGGTACATCGTCGGCCGCTCGTACCCGAAGGGCGGCGGCTACCAGGCGGTCATCTGGCATGACGGCCGGGCCCGCAAGGTGCTGCTGCCCGGCGACCTGGAGGAGTCCCTGCGCGACGTCAACTCGGCCGGCACCGCGGTGGGCTGGAGTTACGCCGGCAGCGGCCCGGTGCCGTACGTCTACCGCGACGGCAAGGTCGCGAAACTGCCGGGCGTACGGCGCGGCTCGGCGCTGGCGATCAACGAGGCCGGCGCGATCGTCGGCGACAACGACACCGGCAACGCCGCGCTGCTGTGGCGCTCGGCGACCGCGAAGCCGATCCGCCTGCCGGTGCCCGCCGGCACGTCCCGGGCCCAGGCGACGGACATCGACGAGGACGGCACCGCGGTCGGCACCCTCGACGACGAACGGCCGTACGTCTGGTTCCCGGACGGCACCCACCGCGAGCTGCCGATGCCGGACGTCGGCGGCAAGCCGGCCGCCACCGCCCGGGCCTTCAGCATCCGCAACGGCTGGGCGACCGGGGTGGCCACCGACGGCACCGGCCGCGACGGCCGCAACCCCTCCCCCGGAGCCAAGGAAAGCGACAAGAAGGCGCCGGCCCGCGTGACGGCCGTCCGCTGGAACGTCCGCACCGGCGAGGTCCGGCTGATCGACGGCCTGGAGATCGGCGCGAACACGGCGAACGCCCACGGCTGGCAGGTCGGCACGGACAAGCAGGGACGCGCCGTGCTGGTGGCCGACGGCAAGACGGTCGTGCTGCCGGACCTGGCCACGCACGAGCCCGGCGGCCTGGCCAACATCGCCACCACCCTGAGCGACGACGGCCGCACCATCGGCGGCCAGTCGGACGACGCCTCCGGCACGATCCAGGCCGTGGTGTGGCGCTGCCGATGACGCGTACGTGAGGCAGAGTGCTCGCATGACGGACGACGATCTCCTGGCCCACGCGCGGGGCATCATCGCGAGCAACCACTACCTCGTGCTCGGCACGACCGGGCCGGACGGGCACCCGTGGACCGCCCCGGTCTACTTCGCCCCGTCCGGCGACCGGCACTACTACTGGGTGTCCGAACAGGACGCTGTCCACTCCGGTCACCTCGCCGCGCATCCGCGGGTGAGCATGGTCGTCTTCGATTCCACAGTCGCGCCATATCACGGCCGGGCCGTCTACGCGGTCGGGGAGGCGCGGGAGGTGGCCGGTGCGGACCTCGAGCACGCGTTGCGCAGCTATCCCCGGGCCGACGGTGGCGGGGCCGCACCGGTGAACCGGGAGGACGTGACCGGGTCTTCCTCGTACCGCCTCTACCGGCTGACGGTGTCGGACCTGTGGGTGCTGTGCCCCCGGGAGCCGCGGGAGCCCTGCCCGCGGCACGGCCTCGCCCAGGACCACCGGGCCCGGGTCATCGGGGGGTGAGCCGCCGGTCCGCGTCGGCGATCCGGGCCGTGGTGCGGTCCAGCAGGTCGAGCACTTCGGCCCGGGTCCGGTAGGGCCGGTCGTTCCAGGTGGTCAGGTCGCGGACGCGGGCGACGCGCACCGGCGGCGCGGAGAGCGGTCCGACCGGGTCGGCCTCCGGGGTGCCGCCGAGCAGGGTGCACCAGAGCGCGTCCACTGCGGGGTAGGCGTGCTCCGGGCGGGGACTCTGCTGCCAGGCCGCGTGCATCACGGCGCCGACCAGGCAGGCCTCGACGACCCGGGTGCGGTCCAGGCGGCTGGGGAAGATCGACGACATGGTGCGGCGGCGGCCGGCCGGCGTCTCCATGACGTACCAGGTGTGCTGCGTCCAGCCGTGCCCGACGACGGCCCGGGCGGCGGTCAGCACGGCCAGGGCGTCCTGGTGGCGGTGGCTGCCGGGGGCCGGATGCGGGGGCAGGGCGGGCGCCGCGGGTGATCGGGAGGACAGCGCCTCGATCGCGGAGCCGAGCCGGGCCAGTACACCCCGCTGACGTCGGCGCGTGACCGCTTCGTTCATGTCCGCCTCCGGGTGCGAGCAGCGTGACCTCGGTCGATTCTCCCCCGCCGGACGGCACCCGGGAAGATGACCTGTGTGCCATCCCGGCCGGCCGGGCTGCGAAGCTGGCTGACGTGACCGCCTTCTCGACGCCGCCCACCATCGTCGCCGGCACCCTCGCCGCCGGCCCGCAACCCGTGCTGTCCGCCCCCGGTGACCTGCTGTTGCGGCCGTGGGAAGCGGCTGACGCCGGGGTCTTCCTGGACGCCTACAGCGACCCGGAGATCCGGCGCTGGCACACCCGCCGCCCCTCCTCGGCCGAGCAGGTCGACGAGTGGTTCGAGCAGTACCGGCGGGACTGGGCGCAGGAGCTGGGCGGGCACTGGGCGGTGACCCGGGCCGGCGGTGCGGTGCTGGGACGCATCGCCCTGCGCGGCTTCGACTTCAGCGACGGCGTCGCTGTGTGCGCGTACTGGGTGCTTCCGGCCGCCCGGGGTGCGGGTGTGGCCTCGCGGGCGCTCACCGCCGTGAGCGACTGGGCTCTCGGTCAGGCCGGGTTCCACCGCCTGGAGCTGGACCACTCGACCGGTAACCAGGCGTCCTGCCGGGTCGCCACCGGCTCCGGCTTTTGGCTGGAGGGCACGAAGCGCAGCGCCGCCGTGCATGCCGACGGCCGGCACGACATGCACCTGCACGCCCGCGTGCGCGGCGACTGACCATGGGCCTGTCCTGAAACGAGAACTGCCCGGCGGATGGCGGTCCGCCGGGCAGTTCACGTGGTGCCGCTAACGGGCCCGTCTGGTGACCAGGCGCTGCAGCACGATGAACGCGAACAGCAGGATGCCCACCACGATCCGGGTCCACCAGGAGCTGAGCGTGCCCTGGAAGGTGAGGATCGTCTGGATCAGGCCCAGCACCAGCACGCCCAGCACAGTGCCGAACAGGTAGCCCGAGCCGCCGGTCAGGATCACGCCGCCGATCACCACCGCGGCGATCGCATCGAGCTCCATGCCCTGCGCGTGCAGGCTGTAGCCGGACAGCATGTAGAAGCTGAGCAGCACACCGCCGAGCGCGGACAGGAACCCGCTGATCGTGTAGACCGCGATCCGGGTCCGGCCGACCGGCAGACCCATCAGCAGGGCCGAGTCCGCGTTGCCGCCGATCGCGTAGACCGTACGGCCGAACCGGGTGTACGCCAGCACGAACGCCCCGGCCAGCACCACCACCAGGGCGATGACCACGCTGGTGGAGATGAAGATGCCCGGCCCGAACCGGATCCGCTCCTGGGCCATCGCGGTCCAGAACGGGTCGGTGATCGGGATGGAGTTGCGGTTGATCAGCAGCGACAGGCCGCGGGCCAGGAACATGCCAGCCAGCGTGGCGATGAACGGCTCCACCTTGAAGTAGTGGATGACCAGGCCCATGCCGAGGCCCAGCGTCGTGCCGATCAGCAGCACCAGCGGCAGCACCAGCGCCGCCGGCCAGCCGTCGTTGAGCAGCGTCGCGGCGACCACGGTGGTCAGGGCGACCACCGCGCCCACCGACAGGTCGATGCCGCCGGTGAGGATCACGAAGGTCATGCCGGCCGCGACGACGAGCAGGAAGGCGTTGTCGACGAAGACGTTGAGCAGGACCTGGGTGTCGGAGAAGTTGTCGTAGTTGGCGACGCCCAGGCCGTACATCAGGGCGAGCAGGGCCAGGGTGGCCAGCACCGGGATGTGCCGCCGGTCGAGCCGGCGCCGCTTGTGCGGCGCGGACACGGTGACCGCCGGCTGGGGCGGAGCCTTCACGTCGGTCATGCGGGCACCTCGGCTGCGGGAGTGACGGCGGGGGTACGGCGGCGGCGGAACACCGCGGCACGGAAGGCGGCGGACTGGCTCAGACACAGAATGACGACCACGACCGCTTTGAACAACAGGGTCGTCTCGGCCGGCACGCCGATCGTGTACGTCGTGATGTCCAGCGCCGAGATCAGCACCGCGCCGAGCACGCTGCCCGCGATCGAGAAGCGGCCGCCGGTCAGCGCCGTACCGCCGATCACCACCGCGAGGATGGCGTCCAGCTCGATGAGGTTGCCCGCCGCGTTGCTGTCGGCGCTGGCCACGTTGGAGCTGAAGATCAGGCCCGCGATGCCGGCACAGACGGCGGCGAACATGTACGCCATGATGGTGAGCCCGCGGGACCGGATGCCGGCCAGCCGGCTCGCGGTCGGGCTGGCGCCCACGGCCTCGACCAGCACGCCCAGCGCCGAGCGGCGGATGAGCAGCACGGCCGCGGCCACCACGACTGCGACGATGATCACCGAGACCGGGATGGCCAGTGCGTAGCCCGCGCCGATCACCCGGAACGGCGGTGACGACACGTTGATGATCTGGCCGCCGGTGAGCAGCTGGGCGATGCCCCGCCCGGCCACCATCAGGATCAGCGTGGCGATGATGGGCTGGATCCCGATCACCGACACCAGGACGCCGTTCCAGATGCCCGCCACCAGCGACAGGACCAGGGCCAGGCCGACCGCCAGCAGCACGCCGGCGACGCTGCCCTGATCGCTCAGGTCACCGATGAACAGACACGCCACGGCGCCGGAGATCGCCATCACCGAGCCGACCGACAGGTCGATGCCGCCGGTGGCGATGACCATCGTCATGCCCAGGGCGACCAGGGCCAGCGGGGTGGCCGAGCGCAGCACGTCGATCAGCGAGCCGTACAGGTGGCCGTCCTGCAGGGTGATCGTGAAGAAGCGCGGGGCGAAGAAGACGTTGCTGACCAGCAGCAGGACGAGCACGACGGCGGGCCAGAAGAGCCGGTGCTTGACGATGGCGGTCACGGGGTAGCTCCACTCGCGATGGCCTGCATGACACGGTCGGCGTCGACGCCGCCGCCGGTGTTGTCGAGTTCCTCGACCAGGTGCCGCTCGCGCAGCACCTCGATCTTGTGGCTGAGCCGGAGCACCTCCTCGAGCTCGGCGCTGACGAAGAGCACGGCCATCCCGCCGTCGGCCAGCTCGACCAGCAGCCGCTGGATCTCGGCCTTGGCGCCGACGTCGATGCCGCGGGTCGGCTCGTCCACGATGAGCAGCCGGGGCTCGGTGATGAGCCAGCGGGCCAGCAGCACCTTCTGCTGGTTGCCGCCGCTGAGGTTGCGTACGGCCACGTCCGGGTCGGCCGGGCGGATGCCGAGGGTCTTGATGTAGCGCTCGACCAGCTCGTCCTGCTTGCGCCGCGGGATCGGCCGGGACCAGCCGCGGGACGCCTGCAGCGCGAGCACGATGTTCTCCCGCACGCTGAGCTCGCCGACGACACCCTCGGTACGCCGGTTCTCCGAGGAGAACGCGATGCCGTGGTTCATCGCCACCCGCGGGGTCCGCAGGGCGACCGGATTGCCGTCGATCTTGATGGTGCCCTCGTCGGGGCGGTCCGCGCCGAACAGCAGCCGGGCCAGTTCGGTCCGGCCCGAGCCGAGCAGCCCGGCCAGCCCGACGATCTCCCCACCGCGGATGGTCAGGTCGAACGGGGCGATGGCGCCCGTGCGGCCCAGCGCGTGGGCTTCGATGATGGGCTCCCGCGGCGCGTCGGCCGTGACCGTGCGCGGCTCCTCCTCGAGGCGCTCCAGCACCGTCAGTTCCTTGCCGATCATCTTGGTGACCAGCTGCATCTGGGTCAGCTCGGCGGTGGCGTACTCGCCGATGAGGGTGCCGTTGCGCAGCACGGTCATCCGGTCCGCCACGGCGTAGACCTGGTCCAGGAAGTGCGAGATGAACAGGATGGCCACACCGTCGCGCTTGAGCCGGCGCATGACCTCGAACAGGCGCTCCACCTCGGAGGCGTCGAGGCTGGAGGTGGGCTCGTCCAGGATCAGCACCTTGGCCGAGATGTCGATCGCCCGGGCGATCGCGACCATCTGCTGGATGGCCAGCGAGTACGTGCTCAGCGGCGCGGCCACGTCCAGGTGCAGGTCCAGCCCGGCGAGCAGGGCGGCCGAGCGGCGGCGCATCTCCGACCAGCGGATCTTGCCGAGGCGCCGGGGCTCGCGGCCGATGAAGATGTTCTCGGCCACGGAGAGGTTCGCGCAGAGGTTCACCTCCTGGTAGACCGTGCTGATGCCGGCCTGCTGGGCCTGCAGCGGCCCGCCGAAGCGCACCGGGGTGCCGTTGAGCCGGATGTCGCCGGCGTCGATGCCGTAGACCCCGGTCAGGACCTTGATCAGGGTCGACTTGCCGGCACCGTTCTCGCCCATCAGGGCGTGGACCTCACCCGGCCGCAGCGAGAAGTCGACGCCGTCGAGCGCGACCACGCCCGGGAAGGTCTTGCGGATGCCGGTCATCTGCAGGATCGGCGGGTCACCCATTGTTTGCTCCTTGTCGACGGCGGACCGCCCCGGCTTGCCGGCCGGGGCGGTGCCGCTCGTGCGTGACTGGTACCTACGGTCCGCTCAGTACTTGCGGTCCGGCAGAGCGGCCTTGGCCTGCTCCTGGGTGAAGGTGGTCTCCTCGGTGAGCACGCGCTGCTCCACCGTGTCGCCGGCCTTGACCTTCTTGGCCAGGTCCATCAGCTGTGGGCCGAGCAGCGGGCTGCACTCCACGATGTAGTTGATCTTGCCACCGGCGAGCGCCGTCATGCCGTCCTTGACCGCGTCGACCGTGATGATCTTGATGTCGGTGCCGGGCTTCTTGCCGGCCGCCTCGATCGCCTCGATCGCGCCCAGGCCCATGTCGTCGTTGTGCGCGTACAGCACGTCGATCTTCGGGTGGGCCTTGAGGAAGGCCTCCATGACCTCCTTGCCGTCGGTCCGGGTGAACTGACCGGTCTGCGAGGCGATGACCTTGAACTTGGGGTCGGCCTTGATGACGTCGGCGAAGCCGGCCTTGCGGTCGTTGGCCGGGGCCGCGCCGGGCGAGCCCTGCAGCTCGACGATGTTGACGTCGCCGGTCTTGCCCTCGTACTCCTTGACCAGCCACTCGCCGGCCTTCTTGCCCTCGAGCACGAAGTCGGAGCCGATGAAGGTCTTGTACAGCGACTTGTCCTGGGAGTCCACCGAACGGTCGGTGAGGATCACCGGGATGTTCGCGTCCTTGGCCTCCTTGAGCACCGTGTCCCAGCCGGACTCCACGACCGGCGAGAAGGCGATCACGTCGACGCGCTGGGCGATGAAGGACCGGATCGCCTTGATCTGGTTCTCCTGCTTGCCCTGGGCGTCGGAGAACTTCAGGTCGATGCCGGCCGTGGCGGCCGAGTCCTGGATCGACTTGGTGTTCGCCGTACGCCAGCCGCTCTCGGCGCCGACCTGGGAGAAGCCCATGGTGATCTTGCCACTGCCGCCACCGGCGTCACCGCTGCCGGCGTCGTCACCACCACATCCCGCGAGGGCGCCGACCGCCAGCGCGCCGGCCAGGACCGCAGCGGACCATTTCTTGAGCACAACGTCCTCCAGGTATCTCATTTGTTAGCGTTCACAATCTGAACTTCGCGAAGCCGGTCTTCAATTGACAGGAAGGAGAGCGGCAGTCCCACGGCGTCCGGGGGTGGGAACGCGCGGAGCAGCCAGACGACAGCCAAGCCGCTCGATGCAGTGGCTCCCGTCACACGGTGCGTTTCAGGAGTGTTACCGTTCCCAATCCCGGCGTCAAGAGATCGTTCCGTATCGTGACCTAGCAAGCGCTGACCGAGCGCCGACACCGAGGTCAAGGGCACTGTTCGGAAACTTGAAAGAACTACACTGTGGCCGACACCGGTGCGGGAGCGACAAGGGGAACTGCGTGCCATCGAAGAAGCCGGCGGCGGTCATGCGTGACGTCGCCAAGCTCGCGGGCGTCTCTCACCAGACGGTGTCGCGGGTCCTCAACGAGCACCCGAACGTCCGGCAGGAGACCCGCGCCCGGGTCCTCGAGGCGATGGAGTCGCTGGACTACCGCCGCAACCTGGCCGCCCGTACGCTGGTCACCCGGCAGTCGCACACCCTGGGCATCATCGGCTTCGAGACCACCCTGTTCGGCCCGGCCTCCATGCTGTACGGCATCGAGGACGCCGCCCGCACCGCCGGTTACCTGGTCAGCATCGCCACCTTCCGCAACCTGGAACGCCGGCCGGTGCTGGAGGCCGTCGACCGGCTGCGCCAGCACGCGGTGGACGGCATCATCGCCATCGCCCCCAAGCACGCGGTCACCGACGCCCTGACGCAGGCCCCGGCCGGCCTGTCCTGTGTGGCGGTCGGCGGGGCCGGTGGCGCCGACGGGGTCCCGACCGTACGCGTGGACAACGCCGGCGGCGCCCAGCTCGCCACCCGGCACCTGCTCTACCTGGGTCATCGCACGGTGCACCACGTCGCCGGTCCGGGCGACTGGCCGGAGGCGCAGGAGCGGATCGCCGGCTGGCGCGACACCCTGACCGCGGCCGGCGCCGAGGTGCCGCCGATCCTGCCGCAGTCCTGGAACGCCGAAACCGGTTACGTGCAGGGCCAGGCATTGGCCCGGGACCCGGCCGTCACGGCGATCTTCTGCGCCAACGACCGGATCGCCCTGGGCGTGCTGCGCGCCCTGCACGAGGCCGGCCGCAAGGTGCCCGAGGAGGTCAGCGTCGTCGGCTTCGACGACATGCCGGACTCGGGATACTTCCTGCCCCCGCTGACCACGGTGCGCCAGGACTTCGCCGAGCTCGGCCGGCTCAGCCTGGCCCTGCTGCTGGAGCACATGGCCGGTCCCGAGTCCCCGGCCCACGTCGTCGTCACCCCCGAGCTGGTCGTGCGGGCCAGCACCGCGGCCCCGCCCAAGCGCCGGTCCCGCCGCTGACGTTCCCCGGACGCGCAGAGGCCCGGAGCGCTTCCGCGCCCCGGGCCCCCTTCATCTCACGCCGTGGTGCAGCTCAGGTTCTGCACCGTGAGTGGCGTCGATCCGGTGCCGGTGAAACCGAACGTGGTGTAGCTGTTGGCCGCGATCGAGCCGTTCCACGACTCGTTCGCCACCGTGGCCAGTGATCCGCTACCGGTGTACTTGCCGCTCCACAGCTGGCTGACGGTCTGCCCGCCGGGGAACGTCCACGACACCTTCCACTTGCTCACCGGCGTGCTCGCCGCATGGACCATGACCTCGCCCTGGAAGCCACCGCCCCAGGAGCCCGTGACGTTGTACATCGCGGAGCAGCCGCTGCTGGTACCCGGCGGCGGGCTGGTCGGCCCGCTCGACGACGGCGGCGGGCTCGTCGGGTCGGACGGCGGCGGGGTCGTCGGATCGGTCGACGGAGGCGGGATGGTCCCGTCACCGACGCCGGTCACCTCACCGTTGCCACCGTCGAAGGTCACGTCCGAACAGCCGTAGAAGGTCTCCTGGCTGTCCGAGCGGGACCACACCGAGTAGATGAGGTGCTTGCCGCTCTTGCCCGAGGGCAGGCGCCCGGTCCACGAGTACCGGCCGTCGTTGGTGCCCGGGCCGCCGACCGACTCGGGGTTGACCACCTGCGAGAACGGGGTCGACTCGAGGTCGCTCCAGGCCAGCGGGCGGGTCGGGCTCCAGCTGTCCTTGGTGATGTACAGCGAGAACGTGCCCGGGTGCTTGGCCCAGTTGTTGTAGTCGAACCGCATGCTGGCGCCCGCCGTGAGGTGGGTCTGCGGCCAGTCGTTGCGAGCGGCGTTGTAGGCGGTGAAGTTGTACGGGCCCCCGGTGCCGCCACTGCACAGCTGGCCGTCCGGGATGAAGCCGGACATCCGGCCGCCCCCGTCCGAACGCAGCACGGCGAACCAGTTGTAGAGCGGGGTGGTGCCGCCCTGCGCCACCGCGGCGGCGCAGGCCGGGTTCTTCGGCACGATCGCTCCGTTGGTCCCGGAGAGGCCGTCCTTCCAGCAGAAGTAGGTCCGGCTACCGGGGACCATCATGGCCCCGTGCGCCGACGCGCTGGTCTGCACCACGGTCACGCCCACGCCGGTGGCGAGCAGTATCGCGGCCGCGTACAGGAATCTTCTCTTCATCTCGGTCCTCTCAGCCGTTCGGGAAGAGGCGGGCGAAGTCCGCGTAGCCGGTGGCCACGTCGACCTGGGCCCAGAATCGGTGGTAGTTGAAGGTCGGGGCCGCGCCGCCCTTGAGGTAGGCGTCGACCTTCGGGTAGTCCGGGTCGTTCTTGTAGAAGGAACGGATGTCCAGGAAGGACACACCCGGCTTGATCTCGTCGCCGTTCGGCATCTTGCCGCTCCAGCCCGGCGGGATGTAGATGCCCTGACCGGTGGCCGCGTCGTAGCGGTCGTCCATCCGGTTGTAGTCGGCGCGGGTCTCGGTGACCGACACGCCCTTCGGGTCCTTGTACGCCCAGATGGCGTCCAGCAGGCCCTTGGCGGCCGTCTTGGCCCGCGCGTTGCCCGACTTGGCGGCGTAGTAGGTGAGCAGCTTGGCGTACGAGCCGGCGACCCCGAGGTCCTGGCCCTTGCTGGTGACCTCGACGTGCAGGCCGGTGTTGGCGGCCGGGCTCGACGGGTTCCAGGTGACCGGCTTGCCGGTCCACGCCAGGTCCGACGGGATGGCGAAGCTCGACGTGCCGATCTCGGTGTTGTCCAGGGCCCAGGTGACCCACTTGTCCAGGACGGACTTCGCCTTGGCGTCGTTGGTCAGGTAGTAGTACTCGGCGAGCCGCTCCAGCGACCACGTCTGCATGCCGAACCACCGGTTGGACGGCGGGTCCTCGTAGACCGGCGCCTCGACGTAGGACAGACCGTAGAACGTCGGGGTGCCCGCCGGCGGGGCCTTGTACGCACCCTGCCAGCTGTTGGTCGCGCCACCGGCGATACCGCCCTCACTCGACTGCAGCCACTGGTAGAACTCCAGCTGCCGGTTGAGGCTGGCCTGCCAGTCGGCCTTGGCCGTGGGCGACTTCGGAGCCATGCCCGGGACGTTGGACAGCACGTACGCCGCCATCGGGTTCTGGTAGCCGAAGTGGCTGGTGCTGGAGCCGATCCGCCAGGCCCAGCCGGCCTGCGTGTCGGTGGCCCCGCCCCAGGCGTAGTACCAGGACATCAGGTTGTTCGAGCTGCTCTTGCCGGAGCCCGCGGCGCAGGACGTCGAGGTGCAACCCGGGTTCTTGAAGTACTTGTCGTAGAAGGAGTAGCGCAGGTAGTCGCCCATCTTGGCGGCGTTGGCCACCGCGGCGGACAGCTGGGACTGCTTGCCCTGCGCGGTCGCCCAGGTCAGCGCCCAGTAGGCGGCCTGCACGGCCCGCGAGTCGGCGTCGGGGGCGTTGGTGTACTTCCACTGCTTGGCGTACGACGCGTCCTTGGTGAACAGGTCGAGGTAGCCGTTGGGGCCGCCGTGCTTGAACGTGTCGCAGGACGGCTGCGGCACGGTCTCGAAGGTGGACTCCTGCGGGCCGCGCTGGAAGGTGTTGATGAACACGTTCTTGCTGGTGCCGTCACCGCAGTGGCCGAAGCCGTACACGTTGTCGACGTCCATCAGCCAGTGCATGCCGTAGATGTCCGAGGTGCCGTACGCGCTCTTCAGCTCGTTGGCCAGCGGGTCCGTGCCCACCGAGACGCCGCTCTCCAGCTGCGACGGGTATTCCGACGGCAACGGGTGCTCAGCGGCGTAGGTGGCCGGCTTGCTCGGGTCGTACTTGTCGTTGGTGGGCTGGTCGACGTGCTGGGGAATGATGTACTTCTCCATCGTCGTCCACGCCGCGTTGAACGGCGCCCAGTCCCCGGTCACCTGACCGTGCTCGGCCTCCAGCCACAGCCAGTAGCTGAACGCCTCGGAGGTCGTCTCGTGGCCGTGGTCGGGCGCCTCGTCGATCAGCGTCTCGATCGAGTGGTACGGCACGCCGTCCGGGCTGAAGTAGCCGTTGGCCGGGTTCTTGATGTCGCTGTAGAGCTGGGTGAACCGGGCGTCGGCACTGCCCTTGGCCAGCACCGTCGCGGTCACGCTGGCCGCGGTGTGCCCGGTGGCCGTGGCGCTGAAGGTGGCGGTGGAGTTCAGTGCAGCCGCGGCGGTCGCGGCGACGGTGACCGTCTGCGCCGTGTTCCAGTTCGCGGTGGTGAAGGTCAGCGACGCGGGCGTCGCCGAGACCGTGGTGGCTCCAGCGGTGCGGGCGATCGCCACGGTGGTGCTCGCGGTGGGCGCCTTGGACAGCGCCACCTTGAACGTCGCGGACTCGCCGGGAGCGACGGTCAGCGAGGTGGGGTCGGTGACGACCGCCGGGTTGGTGGCCGCGTCGACGAACACCGGTACGTCGGCGGTCGCGCTCTTGGCGTTCGTCGAGTCGTACGCGATGGCCTGCACGCGGTACGCCGCGGTCTGGGCCGGGACGCTCTCCCACGTGTAGGCGTACGGCGCCGTGGTGTCGGTGCCCAGCAGCAGGCCGTCGTGGTAGAACTCGACCTTGCTGATGGTCCGGCCGCTGGTCGCCGTGGCGGTCGCCGCGATCGGGATCGAGGCGGGCGCGCTGAACCGGGTGTTGGCCGCCGGGCTGCTGATCGACACCGTCGGTACGGCGGCGGTCTGGTTGCAGGCGGTGCCGTTGAGGGTGAACGCCGTCGGGACCGGGTTGGCCGAGCCGAAGGTGCCGTTGAAGCCCGTGCTGACCGTGGCGCCGGTGCCGAGGGTGCCGTTCCACGCCGCGTTGGAGACGGTGACGTGCTGACCGCTCTGCGCGTAGGTGGCGCTCCAGCCCTGGGTGACCTTCTGGGCCGCGTCCGGGAAGTCGTACTCCAGCTTCCAGCTGCTCAGCGGGTCACCGGAGTTGGTGATGGCGATGTCACCGGTGAAGCCGCCGCTCCATTGGCTCTGCACACGGTAGACGACCGTGCAGCCGGCGGCCGCTTGCGCGGGCGACGAGCCGGCGACGACCAGGCCGGCGGCGAGTAACGCCGCAGCCGAGGCCGCGAGACCGCGTCGATAACGCGATCGGGTGGACAGGGGGGATCTCATCGCGGGTCCTTCCTGGGGGTGGGGCGGGTCATGACGTGGCCGCACAGGTGATCGGCGACGGAAGGGGGTTGGTGCCGGTGGTGGAGGCGAGGAAGCCGAACGTGGTGGTCGCGTTCGCGGCCAGCACGCCGTTCCAGCCGGCGTCGCGCACGGTCACGGCCGTGCCGGTCTGACCACCGGTGCCGCCCCAGACCTGCGAGACGACCTGGCCGTTGCCGAACGTCCAGCCGACGGACCAGGTCTTCGTGGGGGCTGTGCCGGTGTTGCGGACGGTCACCTCACCCTGGAAGCCACCGCCCCAGGTACCGGTGATCTGGTAGGTCGCGGTGCATCCGGTCGTCGTCGGCGGCGGCGGGGTGGCCGACGCCGAGGTGGACGGGGTCACCGGCGGCGGGGTGGCCGAGGCCGAGGCGGACGGGGTCACCGGCGGCGGGGTGGATCCGCCGGTGCGGTCGGCGTAGAGGATGCCGCGGCCGTTGGTGCCGAGGTAGACCCGGCCGTAAACCCGGGGGTCACCGGCCAGTGCCTCGCCCGCGTTGCCGTACTGGTGGGCGTCGTCGTTGATCCGCACCCAGCCAGTCCCGCCGTTGTCGGAGCGGAAGACCCCGGCCACGCCGTCGACCGTGCCGATCGTGAAGACCGCCGGGTACGCGGCTCCCGGCGCGGCCTTGCCGGTGGAGACGTTGATCGCCTGGCTGACGCCGGCGACCGCCGTGAACGTCGCACCGGCATCGGTGGAGTGCAGCAGCCCGGTCTCGCCGGCCAGCCACACGTCCCCGGTACGGCCGGCGACGGTGTGCAGCTTGACGTTCCCGGTGGTGGGCACGGTCGCCGCCGAGGCGGTGAAGGTGGCACCGCCGTTCTTGCTGACGTAGACCTTGCCGGCCGCGTACCCGTAGAAGGTCTTGGGGTCGACCCGGTCACTGACGATCTCCGCGCCGGCCGGGATGCCGGTGGAGGCCGTCCAGGAGCTGCCCCGGGTGGTCGAGTAGTGCACGCCCACGCCGGCCGGGGCCCAGACCACGGCGTTGGCGTCGGACCCCACGGCCACCTTGCCACCGCCGGTGACGCCCGCCGGTTCCTGGCCGTTGTACCAGTTCTTGCCGCCGTCGTTGGAGACGCCGATGTGCGGTGCCGCGTCGGCGTTGCCGACCCGGACGAAGAAGGCCGGGCTCAGCTCGGCGAAGTCCAGGCTGGTGTTGCTGCCCAGGCTCGGGGTGTCGTGGAAGCTCGCCGGGACGGTGTCCAGGTCGGTGTGGTGGAACCCGCCGATGTCACCGAGCGCGCTGACCAGGGGCGCCCCGGACGGCGGGCTGGCCAGGTCGAGCACCGCGGTCTCCTCGAGACCCTTGGCCATCGGCTTGATGGTGAACGTCGTGTTCTTGTCCCAGTTGGTCAGCTGGGTGGTGCCGTAGACGGTGGCGCCGGTGCCGTAGAGCAGCCGGTTGGAGTCCAGCGGGTCGATCTCGACCGACTCGTTCATCCAGCCGAGCTTGGGCGTGGCCTCGGGCGGCTGCGGGTTGGTGTTGAAGTCCAGCCACGGGTTCGCCGAGATGTCCATGGTGTAGCGCTTGGACTGGCTCGGATAGCTGGTGAAGTCCCAGATCCGGGTCCAGGTGGCGCCGCTGTCGGTGCTGCGGAAGAAGATCGCGTCCGGCCACCAGGAGATCTGGGTGGCCACCATCAGCGTGCCGGGCCGCTGCCGGTCCACGGTCAGGCCGGAGTAGCCGAAGTAGAGGTCGGCGCCGGCGCTGAGCTTGACCGGGCTGACGTCGGTCCACTCCCCCGTCACCGTGTTGAGCCGCGAGACCTGTCCCTTGCCACCGTCGTACGGGCCGCCGGTGTCGCTGGTGGCCACGTAGAGGTAGTGGTTGACCGAGTCCAGGACGCCCTTGTGCGGCAGGTAGCCGGTGGGCTGGCCGGGGACCCGCGCCCAGGTGCTGCCGCCGTCGGTGGAGCGGTAGACCGGGTTGGCCTTGTCCGCCACGCCGACGTAGACATCACGGCTGACGTCGTCGAAGGTGACCCAGGTCAGGCCCTGGTTCTGGCTCAGGTAGCCGTTGGTGTCGGCCGGATCCTGCACGTAGTTGCCGGCGTTCGGGAACGCGGTGACCTTCGCCCAGGTCGCGCCGTAGTCTGTGCTGCGCCAGAGGCCGTTGCCGCCCTCGGCGGCGTAGAACACGTGGCTGTGGTCGTGCGGGTCGATCGCCAGCCGCTCCCCCATGCCGCGGCCGGGCATGTTGCCGCCGTTCTTGAACGGCAGCGTGGTGACCTGCCAGGTCGCGCCGCGGTCGGCCGAGCGCAGGATCGCGCCGTTGTTGGGATCCCAGCTGTTGGTGTACATGCCCACCGCCGCGTAGACCCGGTCGGGATCGACCGGGTCCGTCGCGATGCTCGTGACGCCGTTGTAGCCCCAGTTCTCCTGGCCCACCCAGTCCAGGAGCGGCACCCAGTTCTGCCCGGCCTGGTTCCACCGGTACGCGCCGCCGATGTCGGTGCGCGCATAGATCAGGTTCTTCTCGGTCCGGTTGAAGATCAGGCCCGGCACGAAGCCGCCGCCGTCGATCCGGACGTTCTTCCAGTTGTACGCGTCGACGGCGGCGGCCGCGCCGGCCGGCCGGGGACGGTCGGCCGCGGTGGCAACGAAGGTCGTCGCGCCGATGAGCAGCGCGGCAACGGCCACCGTGGTGAATCTTGGTCGTCGCAAAGGGGTTCCTCTCCGGGCACGGCTGCGACGCCGCGGATGCGCCATCGACGGTCATGAACATGGGAGCGCTCCCATGAATGTGGGCCGTTGACATTTCGTTGTCAAGAGCCGGAAACAAATGACCCACCCGTCACGCCGAGGTTTCTGCCGTGTTGACAAGGACTGAACCGAGTAGGTAGGAAGATGTCGGTCAATCGATCGTGGGAGCGCTTCCGACATCGATGGAGGACCACATGCGACACCGATCGTCACGACACAGACTTCTCGGCGGCCTGGCCGCCCTGCTCGTCACGGTGACCGGCCTGGTCACCGTGGCGGCCCAGCCCGCGCAGGCGGCGGCGGGCTTCACCGTCAGCGGCAGCCGCATCCTGGACGCGAACGGCAACAACTTCGTCATGCGCGGCGTCAACCACGCCCACACCTGGTACCAGGACCGCACGCCGCAGGCGCTGGCCGACATCAAGGCGCTCGGCGCCAACACGGTCCGGATCGTGCTCGGCAGCGGGCAACGCTGGGGTCCTGACAACGCTGCCAACGTCTCCGCCGTGATCAGCCAGTGCAAGGCCAACCGCCTGATCTGCGTGCTGGAGGCCCACGACACCACCGGGTACGGCGAGCAGGCCGGCGCGGCGACCCTGGCCCAGGCCGTCGACTACTGGATCAGCGTCAAGAGCGCGCTCGCCGGCCAGGAGCGCTACGTCATCCTCAACATCGGCAACGAGCCGTACGGCAACACCAACGCCGCGGGCTGGGTCGCGGACACCAAGAACGCGATCACCCGGCTGCGCGCCGCCGGCTTCGAGCACTCGATCATGGTGGACGCCCCGAACTGGGGCCAGGACTGGTCCTTCACCATGCGCGACAACGCGGCCTCGGTGTTCGCCACCGACCCGCAGCGCAACACCATCTTCTCGATCCACATGTACGGCGTGTTCGACACCGCCGCCGAGATCAACGACTACCTGGGCCGGTTCGTCACCGCCGGGCTGCCCGTCGTGGTCGGCGAGTTCGGCCACAACCACTCCGACGGCGACCCCGACGAGGACACCATCCTGGCCACCGCCCAGGCCCGCGGCATCGGCTACCTGGGCTGGTCGTGGAGCGGCAACGGCGGCGGCGTGGAGTACCTGGACCTGGTCACCAACTTCAACGCCGCGGCCCTGACCTCGTGGGGTCAGCGCCTGTTCAACGGCGCCAACGGCATCAAGGCGACCTCCCGGGAGGCGTCGGTCTTCGGTGGCGTGCAGCCCACCACGCCGACCACGCCGCCGGTCTCACCGACGGTCTCGCCGACGCCCGGCACGTCGACCCCGCCGCCCGCGGGCAAGTCCTGCACGGCCACCTACACGGTCGGCGGCCAGTGGGGCGGCGGCTTCCAGGGCGCGGTCACCGTCAAGGCCGGCAACGCGGCGATCACCTCGTGGACCGTGACGTGGACCTGGCCCAGCGGCCAGCGCTTCACCAACACCTGGAACGCCACGGTCACCAGCTCCGGTGACGCGGTGACCGCCCGCAACGCGCCGTACAACGGCTCGCTGGCGGCCGGCGCGAGCACCACCTGGGGCTTCACCGCGAGCTCGACCGGCACCAACACCACGCCGGCCGTGACCTGCGCGGCTGCCTGACCCGGCCGGCACCGCCGTTCCCCGCACCGCACCTTTCACCATCGCCGCCTGCGCGGCCGCCTGACGCCCCGTGCCAACCGGGGTTCCCACAGCGGCCCGGTCCGTCACCCCCGGGCCGGGCCGCTCCCCGATCGCCACCGCCGCGCACCCGTGCTGCACCCCCGGACCGCCAGTCTGGGGAGCCATCCAGCCCTGGGAGCATCGTGACCACGACACACGCGCCGGTCGACGCCGGCCGCCTGGCCGATGACCTGCTGACCCTGGAGATCGGCTTCACCGCCTCCTTCCACGACGACGCGGCCGTGGCCGAGCGCATCGAACGCGCCGCCGCGGGAATCGGCCGCCCGGACCTGGTGCTGCGGGCCCGTCTGGCGCGGGCCGTGGTCATGCTCCGCGAGGGCGAGACCGTCGAGGGCGGGCGACTGACCCACCGGGTCTACCCGGAAGCCGTGGAACTGGGCGGCGACTACCTGCTGGCCCGCTGCCACCGGGCGCTGTCGATCTTCTTCCGGCAGCTGGGCGACAACGCCACCGCGCTGGCCCACGCCGTGCAGTGCATGTCGCACACCGCCGCCGACGTGCCGCCGGCCATCCGCAGCCGGCACCTGATGTGCCTGGCCGTGCTGCTGGACGAGACCGGCTCACCGCAGGAGGCGCTGCGGGCGTTCACCGAGGCGCTCGCGCTGGCCACCGCCCACCACGACAGCGAGCTGGCCCTGCACCTGCTCAACAACATGACGTACACCGCGTACGAGCGCGGTGACCTGCCGGCCGCCGAGGAGCTCGTACGCCGGATGCGGGCGACCGCCGAGAGCGCCGGGATCCAGCTGAACGCCACCTGCCTGGACACTCTGGCCCGGGTGGCGATGCTGGGCGGGCGGCACCGCGAGGTGGCCCAGATCCTCGCGCCCCTGTTGGCCGACGACGCGCCCCGGCACCTCATCGACGTGGGCAACGCGCTCGAGGAGGCCCTGCTCACCGCGGCCGAGGCGTACCGCGAGCTGGGGGCGGCCGAGCGCGCCCAGACGCTGCTCGACCGGCTGTTCCGGTTGTGCGCCGAGCACGACCTGGCCGGGCTGCAGGCCCAGGGCCGTGAACAGCAGGCGCTGCTGCACGCCGCCACCGGCCGCTATCAGGAGGCGTTCGAGGAGTACCGCCGCTTCCACGTCGAGACCCGGGTGCTCACCTCGGCCCAGCAGGACGCCCGGTCCCGGGCCCTGCAGGCGGTCTACCAGGCCGAGGAGGCGCGCCGGGCCACGGACACCTTCCGCGAGCTGGCCCACCGCGATGCTCTGACCGGCCTGCACAACCGGCGCCACGCCGACGAGGAGCTGCCCGCAGTGCTGGCCACCGCCGCCGACGGCACGCCGGTGTCGGTCGCGCTGCTCGACCTGGACCACTTCAAGCGGGTCAACGACACGCGGTCGCACGCGACCGGGGACCTGGTGCTGCGGCGCCTGGCCGGGGTGCTCACCGCGGCCGCACCGCCGGACGCGGTCATCGCCCGGATCGGCGGCGAGGAGTTCGTCGTCCTGCTGCCGGGGACCGACGCCGCGCAGGCCCGGCAGACCTGCGAGCGGATCCGGTCGGCGGTGGCCGGCGAGGACTGGGCCGCGCTCACCGGCGGCCTGCCGGTGACGTGCAGCATCGGCGTCACCACCGTGACCGGTCCTGCGGCGACCCCGGCGTCGGCACTGGCCGCCGCCGACCGCAACCTCTACGCCGCGAAACGCGCCGGCCGCGACCGGGTCTGCGACGACGCCGTCACTGCTGCGGCATGAAGGTGCCGCTCACCTTCGCGTCCTTGCCGTCCCCGGTGATCCTGGCTTCGTAGCTGTCCTCGGCCGGCGAGTGCTTGCCCACGGTGTGGTTGAACTGCGCGGCGAACGTGTACTCGCCCGGTGCGAGAGTTTTGCCCGGCCGCAGCGTGAAGCGGAAGACCAGCATCTTGTTGGTCCGGCTGCTGCTGATGGCGAGCAGATCGTCGGACACCGTGCTCCACCGGCCGGTCTCGACGACGCCCGGGGTCAGCGCGACCTCCACGGTGACATCCAGAGCAGTGATCTTGCGGGTCGACTTCAGGGTCACGCTGTCCTGCGTCCAGCCGTCGCTGGTGTTCGGGTCGATCTTGCCGGTCGAGCTCAGGTAACCGTCACGGTCGGTCTGCGGCGCGGAGCTGGACGGCGTGGTCACCGACGGGGACGACGGCGTGCCCGTGGTGGTGCGGGGTGGCTTGGGGTCGGTGGCGGTCGCGGCCGGGGTGGTCGGTCTGGGGGCGTTGGCGGTGGCCGGTGCCGGGGTCGTGGCCGGTACGGCCGAGGGGCCGGCCACCGGGGTGTCGTCCAGGTCCGGCTCGCGGTTGCTGAGCCGGACTCCCGCGACGGGCTGCTCGTGCGGGTGACCAGCCGCAGTCGACGATCAGACGCGCCAGCCGCAATCGCG
>NZ_JBEZGQ010000041.1:0-19755 GCF_040650095.1 Actinoplanes sp. NPDC048791
GCAGGTCCGGGCCCTGCGCGCCACCCTGCCGACCGGCCGGATCGAGGCGCCGGTCGTGCACGCCCACACCGGCATGCTCGGCGGGGTCGTGGCGATGCGGCTGGCCCGCCCGGACGCCCGGATCGTGGTGACCGAGCACGCGACCTTCCTGCCCGAAGTCTTCGCCCAGCCCGGCGCCCGCGACCAGTACGCCGAGATGCTGTCCCGCGCCGACGCCCTGCTCTGCGTGGGCCGGCACCTGCTCGACCAGCTCGCCGACTACTTCCCCGAGCAAGCTCACAAGCTGAGCATCGTGCCCAACGCCATCGACTTCGACCGGTTCACGGTCCGCGAACGCCCACCCGGCGAGTTGTCACGCTGGCTCTACGCCGGACGGCTGATGGCCCACAAGGGCGTGCTGACCCTGGTCGACGGCTTCGCCCGGATCGCCGCCGAGGACCCTCGGGTGAGCCTGACCCTGGTGGGGACGGGCCCACTCGCGGACACCCTCGACCGGCGGATCGCCGTCCTGGGGCTCAGCGGCCGGATCACCCGCCGGCCGGCCGTGCCGCCGGACCAGGTGACGGCGCTGATGCACGAGCACGACCTGCTCGTGCACGCCAGCCGGCTGGAAACTTTCGGCATGACGGTGGTCGAGGCGGTCGCCACCGGTACGCCCGTGCTGGTCGCCCGCAGCCAGGGCCCGGCCGAGACGTTGGCCGGGATCGAGCACCAGGCCGGACTGCTGATCGAACCCAGCGAGGATCCGGACGTCATCGCCGACGGCTACCGCCGGCTGTGCAAGGAACTGGACACTCTGGACCTGCCCCGGGCCCGCGCGACCTTGGCGGCGCGCTACGACTTCGCTGCGGTGGCTAGCCGGCTCAGCGAGGTCTACCACCCCGGCGCGGCCGCCCCTACGCCACCGACCGTTCCCCAGCAGTCGCCGGGAGATCGTGGTCGGCTGTCCCGCCTCGTGCGGTTCTCCGCCGTCACCGTCCCCGACCGGGTCCTGTCCGGCTTCCAGCGGGCGACGGTCGTGCTGCCCGCTCCGGGCCCGGAAGCGGTCGTCCGCTACCTGCGGCGGATCCCGGCGGTCATCGGCGACCGGATCCTGCGCCGGTGAGCCAGACCATCCTGAGGTGAGCCGGACCTTCTTAAGGTGAGCCGGACCGTCGTCAGGTGAGCCGGACCGTCTTCAGGTGAGCCGAACCATCGTCGGGTGAGCCGGACCTTCTTAAGGTGAGCCGGACCATGTTCAGGTGAGCTGGACCATCCTGAGGTAAGCCGGACCTTAAGGTGAGCCGGACCGTCTTTGGGTGGTCCGGACCATCCTGAGGCGAGCCGGATCATGTTCAGGTGAGCCGGACCATCCTGAGGTGAGCCGGATCATGTTCAGGTGAGCCGGACCTTCTGAAGGTGAGCCGGACCTTCTGCAGGTGAGCCGGACCTTCTTGAGGTGAGCTAGACCATTCTGAGGTCGGGAGACTCCGGGCTCACGTATACCCAGAGGTCGAGGATCGTGCCGTCGTCGAGGGCGGGATGCAGCTCACCGACCCTGTTCCAGCCCTCCGACTCGTACAGGGCGATCGGCGGCGCCAGCGTCTGACCGACGTCGAGCACCGCCCGCTGCCCGAACGCCCGCGCCTGTCCGGCAGCGTGCCGCAGCAGCACCCGGCCCAGGCCGTTCCGGCGCAGGTCCGGCGCGATGAACAGCCGCGACACCAGGGCCAGCGCGTCCGTCGGCAAGCCGGTCGCTCCCGCGGCGACGGTCAGCGTCGGGTCATCCGTAGGGCAGTGCAGGGCGACGTGCCCGACGATCCGGCCGTCCCGCTCGGCCACCCACGCGGCCTCTTCGTGCTCACCGGTGAGGAAGCCGGGGACCTCATGCGGCGCGAGGTGCAGCGGATAGTTGTCCTGCCGGTGCACCTGTAGCAACAGGTCGACGCAGCCGGCGGTGTCCGCCTCGGTCTTCGCTCGGATCAGCACGGCCAGAATTTTACTGATCACGGCCGGTCGTGGTCTCGGCCGTTACGACCGCGTCCCAGTGCCGTTCACCACGCGGTCGTCGCCGCGGCCCTACGACTGCGTCGCGGTGCTGCTCACTACGCGGCCGTGGCCGCGGCCGTTGCAACGGCGTGGCAGTGTGCGGTGCCGCCCCGGCCGCCTCGACTGCGTCGCAGTGCTGCTCACCACGCGGCCGTGGCCGCGGCCGTTGCAACGGCGTGGCAGTGCGTGGTGCCGGCCCGGCCGCTACGACCGTGTAGTGGTGCTGCTCAGCACGCTGCTGACCCGCCGGAGCAGGTCGTCCGCGGTGAACGGCTTCTCGATGAATGCGATGTCCGGGTCCAGCACATGGGTCGAGCCGAGCAGCCCGTTGCTGTACCCCGACATGAACAGCACCGGCAGTCCGGGGTGCCGGGCCGCCAGCAGCTCGGCGAGCCGCGGACCGGACATCCCCGGCATGATCACGTCGGTCAGCAGCAGGTCACAGCCCTGGTCCCGGTCCAGTTCCAGCGCTTCCGGCCCGGATGCCGCCGACAGCACGCGGTAGCCGCCCTGGCTCAGGATGCGGGCGACGATCCGGCCGAGCGCCGGTTCGTCCTCGACGACCAGCACCGTCTCCTGGTGTCCCTGCGGCACGGCCGCCTCGACCGCACGGGTGACTCCCGCGTCCCGCGCTGTCTCGACCAGGGGCAGGTACACCCGGAAGGTGGTGCCGACCCCGGGCTCCGAGTACACGTTGATGCTGCCGCCCGCCTCCGCCACGATGCCGTACACGGTGGACAGTCCCAGGCCGGTGCCCTGGCCGCGTGGCTTGGTGGTGTAGAACGGCTCGAAGATGTGCGCGGCGACCTCCGGCTCGATTCCTTCACCCGTGTCGCTGACCTGCAGCCGGGCGTACGCGCCGGGCGCCAGCTCGGGGTGCATGTCGAGCTGGTGCTCGTCCAGCCGGGCCCGGTCGGCCTCGATCACCAGCGTGCCGCCCTGGGGCATCGCGTCGCGGGCGTTGAGCGACAGGTTCAGCAGCACCTGCTGGATCTGGCCGGCGTCGGCGTGCACTGTCAGCGGCGCCGGGGCCGGCTCGGTACGCAGGTCGATGTCCTCGCCGATGGTGCGGTGCAGCATCGCCCGGACCTCGTCGATGGACGCGTTCAGGTCGATGTCCTGTGGCTGGATGGTGTCCCCGCGGGTGAAGACCAGCAGCTGGTGGGTGAGGCTGATGGCCCGGTCGGCGGCGATCCGGACGTGTTCCAGGTCGGCGCGTACGGCGGGGTCCGCCGACTGCTCGGCCGCGAAGTCGGTGTAGTTGACGATGATCGCCAGGATGTTGTTGAAGTCGTGGGCGACCCCGCCGGCGAGCTTGCCGAGGCTCTCCATCCGCTGCGCCTGGTGGGTGCGTTCCTCGACCTGCCGGCGGCGCTCGGCCGCCTGTTTCGCGGCGGCGATGTCGCGGGCCACCACGGAGACCCCGATGATCGTGTCGTCGCGGCCTCGGATGGGGGCCACGCTCACCGCGATCTCGAGCGGCGAGCCGTCCTTGTGCACCCGGGTGGCCTCGTAGTGCAGGCTGCGCTCGCCCGCGGCGATCCGGGACAGGACGTCGGACTGCTCGCCGAGCCCCTCGCTGTCGGCCAGCATCGACGCCGGGTGCCCGACCACCTCTGCCGCGGTGTAACCGAAGAGCCGTTCCGCGCCGCCGTTCCAGGCGGTCACCGTGCCGGCCGGCGTGACGCCGATGATCGCGTCGTCGCTGTGCTCCACGACGGCGGCGAGGGTGGCGCGGTGGCTCTCGGCCAGGTCCTGAGCGGCCCGCTCGCGGGCGTCGGCCACGTCCAGGTGCTGCTGGCCGGCGGGATCAGGGTAGATCGCGCCCCGGCGCAGCATGACGCCGTAGCTGCGCCGCAGCGTCCAGTAGTAGACGCCGACGGCCGCCGTGAGCAGATCCCAGCAGGCCGCGGCCCAAGACCCCGCGGTCATCCCGGCGTGGGCGTGCCCGGAGAACAGCGCCTGGTACGCGGCGGAGGCGTGGAAGCCGTGCCCGACCGCGCAGCTGAAGAAGATCAGCGCGGTCGCGGTGGCCAGCCGGTTGGTACGCAGCTGCCCGGCGCGGGCCACCGGGACGGCGATCGCGGCGGTGACCGCTGCGTACGCCACCATGATGACGGTGTTGCCGAGGAGAAAGATCTGGTCCGGCACACCCGTCTGTTCGGACCGGAAGCTGCGGTACTTAGCGGGCGGCGCCGGTCCGTTCGGCGGTGGCAGTGCTCTGCTCGTCCGGGGGAGTGGCCGGCACGGTGAACCAGAACCGGCTGCCGCCGCCCGGATTCTCCCGTACGCCGACCTCGCCGCCGTGGCGTTCGATGATGCGGTGCACGATGGCGAGCCCCAGCCCGGTGCCGTGGTACGGCTGGCTGCCGTCCGCCCTGATGAACGGGTCGAACACGGTCGCGCGCTGGGCCGCCGGGATGCCGATGCCCCGGTCGGCGACCTCGATGCACCAGCCGCCGGCCTCCAGCGCCGTACCGGTGATCTCGAGGCACGGCTGTTGCCCGGCGGGGGTGTACTTCAGGGCGTTGCCGACCAGGTTGTCGACGACCTGGCGCAGCAGGACCGGATCCCCGTCGACGGTGGGCAGCGGCCCGACCACGATCGTCGGCTGCTGCCCGCCCGTGCCGCCGACCCGGTCCCGGATCACGTCGGCCACCAGCCGGTTCAGATCCACCTCGGTACGCCGTAACGTCCGATTGTCCGCTGTCGCGTAGTTCAGCAGGTCGTCGATCAGCGACTGCATCCGCTGGGCGCCCCCGTACAGGCGCTCCAGGAACTCGCGGTGCTCCGGCTCCAGCCGGGGCGCGGCCTCCTCACGCAGGAAGTCGGCGTAGCCGGTGATCCGGGCCAGCGGGCTGCGCAGGTCGTGGGCGACGACACCGGCGAAACCGACCAGTTCCTCCTCGCGCCGGCGCAGCTGCTGCTCGACCGCTTCCCGGCGGTTGATGTCGTCACGCAGCGCCGCGGTGGCGGCGTCGACCCGGCGCAGCGCGCGGTCGCGGGAGCTGACCACGGTGCCGGTCAGGGCCGCGAGCAGCGCGGTGATCAGCGTGCCGATCAGGGCGGCGACGACGTCCAGGTGCAGCGCGGTGCCGGCCAGCACCCGGTCGGTGGGCGCGACGGTGACCTGCCAGGTGCGCTGCGGCACCGGGATCGGCAACGTACGGGCGGGCCGGCTCTCGTCGATGGCCGCGTTCGGCAACCGGCGCCCGACCGGGGTGGCGACGCCGTTCGACGCGTCCGAGAGCGTCACGGCGACCGTCTCCCCGGCGATCCGGCTGATCGCGTCCTGGAGGAAGTCGCCGCCGCGCAGAGCCATCACCATCCAGCCGCGGAACTGTCCGGCGTCGCTCGCCGACGGGGAGGTGGAGTAGACCGGCGCGGCCAGCGCGAAGCCCAGCTGCTGGGCCTCCTGCGGTACGGCGGCGTCCTGCAGCAGGCGGTAGCTCGCACTGATGGCGACCTGGTGGCCTTCGCGGGCCTGGCTGAGTGCGGCTGCCGCCTCGGGTGCCGCCGCGAGGTCCTGACCCGAGGACGAGCCGCTGCCGTCGATGGCCCGGTTCAGGACCACGAACAGATGCTCGGAGGTGTGCTCTGGCGCCGGCTGCAACCGCAGGTCGGGGCTGCCTGCCCGGCGCCATTGGGTCTGGACCCGGGGAACCTCGGCGGCGGTGGCCGGCACGACCAGCGCCACTCCGGTGGCACCGGGCAGCCGTTGCCGGTCCGTCGCGGCGGTGATCGCCTCGAACTCCGGCTTCGACAACTGGCCCTGGGCGCCGACCGCGGCGGCGAGGTCGAGCAGGGAAGTGGTGTAGCGCCGCATCTCGGCGGTCAGCGTGCGCGCGACCATCGTGGTCCGCTGCTCCAGCGCCTGATCGAAGCGGTCCTCGGCGGCCCGCCGGAGCGCGCTCACCGCCAGCACGGTGCCGATCATGCCGAGCGCCACGACGAGGACGACGATCCGCGACCGACGTCCCCGGGCGCGGGGTGCACCGCCGGCCGGGGTCTGCACCGTCGGCGCGGGTATCACTCGGCTCAGGCTACGCGGCCGGCCGGCCCGGCACGGGCGGATCGGGCGAATCGGCGCCCGGTTACTTTACCTTCCGGATGGTAAATTAACAGCCATGAGACCCAGCCAGCGGACCGCCCTGCTCGACGCCTCGCTGCGGCTGATGCGGGGAGCGGAGGGCGCCGACATCACCCTGGACGCCGTCGCCCGCGAGGCCGGGGTCACCAAGCCGGGCCTGATGTACCACTTCCCGAACCGCGAGGCGCTGATGCTGGCGATCGTCGACCACGCCGCCGCCAGCCTGGAGCGCGCGATGGCGGAGATCATCGACGGGCCGCTGGAGCAGGCGTCGCCGGCCGAACGCGTACGCGCCTATGCCGCCGTCGCCGCCCGGGGCGCGGACTGCCGTGCGGAGTACGCCATCTACACCGAAGCCGCGTACCGTCCCGGGCTCTCCGGGCCCTGGCTGGAGCGGATGGCCCGCTGGTTCGAGCTGCCGGCCGGGGTCGACGCGCGTACCCGGGCCGCCCTGACCGTCGCCCGCCTCGCCGCCGACGGGCTCTGGGCCGCCGAGGCGACCGGGGTCTTCCCGCCCCGGCCCGAGGACCGCGACGCCGTGATGGCGTTGATCGGTTCCCTCACGGCAGGCGGGGTGGAGTGATGAGGAGGTGGTTCATGCTGGCCGCGGCGACCCTCGCGCTCAAGGCCGCCCTCGACCACCCCGCCTGGTACGCCCTCGTGGTCGCCGGTTACGTCGCGGCGTTCGCCTTCTGGCCGGGTGCCTGCGCCTGGGCATGACGATCGGCGTCGCGTACGGGATCTGGGGCGCCGGCGGGGTCACCGTGACCGCGGTCTGTCCGCCGCGATCTACGGCGAACCGCTGACTGCCCTGATGGGTCTGGGCATCGCCCAGATCTCCGCCGGCGTTCTCGTCGTCGAACTCGGCGCCCAGGCGGCTCGCTGACCGCCGTGGCGCTCAGTAGCGGAAGGTGCTGACCAGCCCGTTCAGCGTCGCCGCCGCGTCGACGAGCGACCGGGCGGTCGTCTGCGTGGTCTGCGCGCCCGCGCTGGCCTGCTCGGCGGCCTGGGCCACGCCGACGATGTTGGTGGCGATCTCGCCGGCACCGACGGCCGTCTCGCCGACGTTGCGGGACATCTCCTGAGTCGTCGCGGTCTGCTCCTCGATGGCCGAGGCGATGGTCAGCTGGGTGTCGTTGATCTCGGTCACCACGGTGGAGATCCGGGCGATGACGGCCGCCGCCGCGCCGGAGCCCTGGCTGATCGCCTCGACCTTGCGGGCGATCTCCTCGGTGGCCGACGCGGTCTGCTGTGCCAGTTCCTTGACCTCGCCGGCGACCACGGCGAAGCCCTTGCCGACCTCGCCCGCGCGGGCGGCCTCGATGGTGGCGTTCAGGGCGAGCAGATTGGTCTGTGCGGCGATGTCGGTGATGAGCTTGACCACGGTCCGGATCTCGGCCGACGAGGCGCCGAGGCGGGTCACGGTCTCGTCGGCCTCCCGCGTGGCCTGCACGCCGCCGCGCGCGATGTCGCTGGCCCGGGAGGCGCTGCGCGAGATCTCCCCGATGGACGCGTTCATCTCCTCCGCGGAGGCCGCCAGCGTCGACACGATGGTGGAGACCTCCTCGGCGCTGGCGCTGACCACCCCGGCCTGCGCGCTGGTCTCCTCGGCGCCCCCGGCGAGCTGGGTGCTGACCGTGCTGAGCTCGTCGGCCGCGTCCGACACCTGCCGCGCCCCGGCGGCGACCGCGGCGACCAGCTCCTGCATCCGGTCGGCGAAGCGGTTGAAGCCGCCCGCCGCCTCGGCGATCTCGTCCCGGGCGCCGTCGTGGATCCGCTGGGTCAGGTCGCCGTCGCCGTCGGCGATCTCGGCGAGCCGGTGGTTGAGCGTGCCGAGCGGCCGGATGATGGACCGGATCAGCACGAAGGCGAGCGCGGCGCCGAGCAGGACGGTGAGCACGCCGGACGCGACCATGACCACCGAGGAGCGGTCGGCGGCGGCCGAGGCGTCGGTCATCGCGGCGGCGGACCGGGCGTCGATCGAGGACGTGAGCGCGTCCACGCTCGCGGCGATCTCGTTGAAGATCTTGATCTCGTCGACGGCCACCAGCTGGTTGGCCCGCGCGACCTGGGTCGCGGCGCCGCTGCGGTACGCCTCGACGATGGTGCGGTCCAGCGCGGAGAACTCGTCGAAGTGCCGGGTGATGCGGTCGATCAGCTCCGTCTCCGCGGCGGTGATGCGGGCGCCGCGAAGGGCCTGCAGCTCCTGGCGGAACGAGGCGGCCGAGGCGAGGAACGCGGCGCGCGCTTCGGCGGTGTCGGCTGCGGCGCCGTCGACCCCGCGGACGATGTCGAACGCGTACGCGGTCTGCCAGCCGTTGAAGTCCGCCGACCGGAACTTGACCTGCTTGGCGAGCTGGTTGGCCGTCGAGTAGTCGGCGAGGGTGGCGGTCGCGCGGGACTGGCCGGCGATGGCCGACAGCCCGACGGCCACCACCGCGCTCAGCAGGGCCAGCAGCACCACCATCGCGGCGACCAGCCGGCTACTGATCCGGACACTGCGCAGCCCGACCTTCATGGTTCCCTCGCCCCGTTCCTCGACATTGTTTTCCCAGGCCATGAATCGTCCGCGGCGGGCCCGGCCTGAGGAGTCGGCGCGAAGAGGCGCACGGGGCGGCGCCACGCCGCCCGCCGCTGTACCGTGCCCGCTGTGGATCACCAGCCCCCGCCCGCGCCCGGCCCGCAGTACCCGGCCTACACGCCGCCGCCCCCGCCCCGGCCGGTCTGGAACGGCAAGACCAACGGCTTCTCCATCGCCTCCCTGGCCCTGGCGCTGATGGGTTGCGCCGGCCTGCCGAGCATCATCTTCGGCGTCATCGGGCTGCGGCAGAGCAAGCGCAACGGCGACCGGCGCGGCCGCTTCTACGCGATCGCGGGGCTGGTCGTCTGCGGCCTCTGGGTGCTCGCCATCGCGGTGGCGATCGGCGTGGCCGCCGTACGGGATGCCGCCGACGGCCCGGACCGCGACGCCGCCGGCGCGATCAACGGCGCTCGCGAGATGAAGGTGACCGAGCTGCGGGTGGGTGACTGTCTCAAGGACATCAGCTCGCGGACCGGCAGCTATGTGGACGTGGTGCCCTGTTCGACGACGCACTACAGCGAGGTCTTCGCCCTCTTCCCCCTGCGGGAGGGCAAGTGGCCGGGCGACGCACAGGTCAAGGAAGCCGCTCACGCCGGCTGCGACGACCGCTACACCGACTATGCCGGTGTCAAGCTGGACGAGGACTCGTGGACGGTGCTCGCCGTGCCGCCGGAGGAGCTGGACTGGTCGTCCGAGCGCGACGTGCTCTGCCTGGCCCACCACCTGCGGGTGCCCACGACCGGCTCACTACGCCGCTGATCCCGCTGCGCGGGCAGCGGGACCGGCGGATCGGCGGGAGTCAGCGGGCCAGGACCGGGCGGCGCAGCAGCCGGGTGCGCACCGGCGGCAGCCAGCGCACCAGCGCGGCGGTCCGCTCGTTGGAGCCGTAGGCGAGCAGCGTCAGGAAGACGCCGTAGACCGGCAGGTGACCGAGCAGCTCGGTGCCGCCGAAGAGCAGCAGCGTCGCGTTGAACGGGATGCCCGCGACCAGCACGGCCACCTGGGGCAGCGCGCCGGAGATCACCAGCAGGCCGAACAGCAGCTCGGTGGCCCCCGCGACGGCGACGAAGGTGTCCGGGCTCAGGTGGATGCCCACCAGCGAGAAGACGTCGAGCTGCGGGTAGAGGTGCAGGGTCTCGCGGGCCAGCGCGGGGTTGGCCAGCTTCTCCGCGAAGGCGAGCGTGATCAGGGCGCCACCGGCACCGAGCCGCAGACCGAACAGCGCCCGGCGCAGGGTCGCGGCGTCCGGTTCCACCCGGCCGAAGGTCTCGTCCGACGGCGGCACGAAGGCCAGGAACACCGCCACGCCCAGCAGGTCCATGGCCGACAGCAGCCCGACCGGACCGGTGAGCAGCAGGGCCAGCGGCCCGATGACGGTGAGGGCCAGGGCCGCGGGGCGCAGCCTGATGCCGGTGATGAACCAGATGCCCAGGGCGCCCTCGGCGAGCAGCAACGCCACCCCGCCGGTCAGGTGCTCGACCTCGAGGTCGTGGGTGAGGAAGTGGCCGGTGACCGCGGCGGCCAGCAGCGAGACGCCCAGGTGGATGGCGAGCAGCCGGGGGACGTACGGGATGATCCGGCCGGCGAACCGCAGCGGCCGCAGCTCCGGCGTGGGCAGGTACCGCACGGCGACGTACCGCCACACGATGGTGGCCAGGACGACCGCGACGATCAGGCCGAAGGTGACCGGCCGCAGGGCGAACGCCCAGTCGGTCGGGTAGGAGCCGGGCTCGTCGACGAACCACTTCTCGTGCGCCGAGGCGGGGGAGGGCGACGCCAGCAGCGCCGCGGCGGCGGTGCCCGCAACGGCGGCACCACGTCCCAGAGTGACCTTCATCGTTCCCGCTCCCTGTGCCCCGGCGCCGCTCTGTCGCGGCGCCTGTCCTGCTGTACGTCGTCCTTTCTACGGGCGGGTTGAGCTCCGCGGGGCACTCGCGGCCCAGGTCAGGACCAAAGTCCCGAGCATTCGGGACCATCGCGGCCCGGTCAGTGCGGGCCTGCCCGGCCGAGCGTGCTCTGGCGGGGGATCAGGCGGTGCTCGGCCAGCAGCTCCACCCCGGGCACCGGCCCGGAACTGCCGATCCGCATGATCAGCCGCTCCACCGCCAGCTGCGCGATCGCGGTCTTGTCGGGCGAGATGGTGCTGATCGTCGGATGGCTGTAGCGCCCGTCCTCGATGTCGTCGTAGCCGATGATCGCGATGTCCTCGGGGATGCGCAGCCCGCGCTCCAGGATGGTGTGGATCGCGCCGGAGGCGACCAGGTCGCTGTAGCAGAACACCGCGTCCGGCGGGTCGGCCCGGTCGAGCAGCGCGGCCATCGCGGTCACGCCGTCGATCCGGTTGAACCGGGCGGTGCTGATGATCAGCGACTCGTCGACCGGGAGCCCGGCGGCGGCGTGGGCCGCGCGGAAGCCGCGGGTGCGCAGCTGGGCCGCCTCGCCGGTCGCGTACGGCTGGTCGCCGATGGCCGCGATCCGGCGCCGGCCCAGCGAGATCAGGTGGGTGACGGCGTCCGTGGAGGCGGCGATGTCGTCGATGCCGACGTGGTCGAAGGTGCCGTCGGAGACGCGTTCGCCCAGCACGACCAGGGGCAGGGCAAGATCACGCACGGTGAGATCCTGCTGGGACAGGCCCAGCGGACTGATGATCATGCCGTCGAACAGGAAGCCCCGCGAGCCGCGGCCGATCAGCTCGCCCTCGTGCTGCCGGTCGCCGTCGGTCTGATCGATCAGGACGTTGTAACCGCCCTTGCGGGCGGCCGGGATGATCGCCTGCAGCAGCTCGGCGAAGTACGGCGTGTCCAGGTACGGCACCACGACAGCGATCTGCCCCGACCGCCCGTTGGCCAGGTTGCGGGCGAGCACGTTGGGCCGGTAACCGAGTTCGGCGATGGCCCGCTCGACCTTCTCCCGGGTCGCCGGCGCCACCTGGGCGTAGCCGTTCACCACGTTGGAGACCGTACGGGGGGACACCCCGGCGAGCTCGGCAACGTCACGCAGTGTGATGTCCCGCATGAGGCCCCTCCTTGCTGAGACGGGCGACGGTGTGCCCGAGGTGACGATCGTATTTCCGAGAGGTTGCCTCTTGCCAGAGCCGTTGAGCCGGTGCATAGTCCTTTGCAGCGCTGCAATCGTAACTTACAACACACTTCACCGGGGATGGACGCCACGGTCGTCCGGGCTCTTTCCCGCGGTTCCGGTCCCGCCTGCTGACTACGCAGAGCGAGGAGCGGCGATCCCCCATGCGCGAAATCCAGCCAGGAGGCCACCGAATGAGTTCCCGGAAGAGTCCGACCATGAGACGTCTCATCATTGCGATGCCCGTACTGTCCCTCGTCCTCGGCGTGGCTGCCTGCTCGGGCGGCGACGAGGGTGGCGGCACCTCGGCCAAGCCGACCAACTGCACCAACAAGATCGTTCACCCGGACGCCAAGGCTGTGTCCGTCTGGGCCTGGTACCCGAACATGGCCAAGGTCGTCGACAACTTCAACAACGCCCACACCGACGTGCAGGTCTGCTGGACCAACGCGGGCCAGGGCGCCCCGGAGTACGCCAAGTTCCAGACGGCTATCTCCGCCAAGAAGGGCGCACCCGACGTGATCATGCTGGAGGCGGACCAGCTGGTCGGCTTCGAGATCCAGGAGGCCCTGGTCGACCTGGCGCCGTTCGGGGCCAACGACGTGAAGGCCAAGTTCAGCGCGGGCGCCTGGAAGGACGTCTCGCAGGGCGACGCCGTCTACGCCATCCCGGTCGACGGCGGCCCGATGGCGATGATCTACCGCACCGACGTCTTCGCGAAGTACGGGATCAAGACCCCGCCGAAGACCTGGGCCGAGTACGCCGAGGCCGCCGCCAAGGTCAAGGGTGCGGGCGGGCCGAACTTCGGTGACTTCGGCAGCAACGTGCCGGCCGTGGCGACCGCGTTGATGATCCAGAAGGGCGCCAACCCGTTCACCTACGACCTGGCCAACAAGCAGAACATCACCATCAAGCTCGACGACCAGGCCACCAAGGACGTGCTCAACTACTGGGGTGGGCTGGCCACGAAGAAGCTGATCGGCACCGAGGACCAGTTCACCACCGACTACATCGCCGGCGTGGTCAACGGCAAGTACGCGACGTACGTCTCCGCCGCCTGGGCGCCCGGCTACCTGACCGGGGCCGGCGTCGGCAGCGGCAAGGAGAAGGGCAAGTTCGCCGTGGCGCCGCTACCGCAGTGGGACGCGAACGCGCCGGTCTCGGTCAACTGGGGCGGCTCGACCTTCGCGGTGACCTCGCAGGCGTCCGACAAGAAGGCCGCGGCCGAGGTGGCCAAGGGTCTCTACGCCGACGAGGCGTCGCTGACCGACGGCTGGAAGACGCAGACCATCTTCCCGCTCAACCAGGACGTGCTGAAGTCCGACGCCTTCGTCACCAACAAGGTCGACTTCTTCAACGGGCAGACGGCGAACAAGGACATCTACATCCCGGCCGCCAACGCCTACCAGGGTGCGACGTACAGCCCGTTCACCGTGTACTACTACGCCCAGCTGCAGGCCCAGATCGTGAAGATCAACAGCGGCAAGACCACCGGTGACCAGGCTGCTACCGAGCTCCAGGACATCATGGTCAAGTACGCCAAGAGCCAGGGCTTCACCGTCCAGTGACCGCCGGCCGGACGGCCGCCCGGGTCCACCGTGCGGCGGCCGTCCGCCCCCATCCGCGGCTGCGACGACGCCGCAGAGGAGACGTGAACCCATGGCCGTCATCAGATCGACCCCGCCCGCGGCGCTGCGCGACAGCACCGGCGTACCCCGGGCCACCGCGCCGCCCCGGCGCCGCCGATCGGCGCGCCGCGGCGGCGCCGGCTGGGTCTTCATCTTCCCGTTGCTGGTCGTGTTCGCGGTCTTCCTGGTCGCACCCCTGCTGTACGCGGGCTACCTGAGCCTCTACACCAAAGGACTCGCGACCGGCACCACGTTCGCCGGGATCGACAACTACACCCGGGCGTTCACCGACCCGTCGTTCCTCAAGGGACTGTGGCTGGTGCTGCGGTTCAGCCTCGTGGTGATTCCGCTGCAGATGATCGTCGCGCTGGTCGCGGCGCTGGTGCTGGACGAGGTCACCGGCCGGCTGGCCCGCTTCTCCCGGCTGATGATCTTCCTGCCGTACGCGGTCCCGGCCGTGCTCGGCGCGCTGATGTGGGGCTTCCTCTACAGCCCCAGCTTCGGTCCGCTGGAACAGATCTCGTCGCTGTTCAACGTGCAGGCGCCGTTCCTGCTCAGCCAGGGCAACATCTTCTACGGCCTGCTCAACGTGGTCACCTGGCAGTGGTCCGGCTACTACATGGTGATCATCTATGCCGCGCTGAAGAGCATCGACACGTCCATCTACGAGGCGGCCCGCATCGACGGGGCGAGCTCCCGGCAGATCGCGTTGCGCATCAAGGTGCCGATGGTGTCGTCCGCGTTCGTGCTGATCCTGGTCTTCTCGCTGATCGGCACGCTGCAGTTCTTCGCCGAGCCGCAGATCCTCGGGCCGATCGCCAACGGCTCGGTCACGCCCGACTTCACCCCCAACATCTACGCGTTCAACCTGGCCTTCGCCTACGCCCAGTTCAACTACGCCTCGGCGATCTCGTTCGCCCTGGGCTTCGTGGTCTTCCTGGCCGTCGCCGTCTTCATGGTCGTCACCCGCAAGCGAGGGAGCATCTTCACGTGAGCAACCGCCACCTCGGGGCGAAGCTGTTCCTGCTCGCCCTCGTCTGCTACTTCCTGGTCCCGGTCTGGTGGCTCGTCGTGGCCAGCACCAAGAACGCCGAGGGCCTGTTCTCCGGCACGGGCGCCCTGTGGTTCAACGGCTTCCACCTCGTCGACAACCTGAAGGACCTGGTCACCTTCAACAACGGCGAATACCTGCGCTGGCTGGGCAACTCCGTGCTGTACGCGCTGACCGGCGGGATCGGCTCGACCGTCATCTCGGTGCTGGCCGGCTACGGCTTCGCGAAGTTCAGCTTCCGCGGCCGCAACCTGACCTTCGCCCTGGTGCTCGGCTCGGTCATGGTGCCGCTGACCGCCCTGGTCATCCCGACGTTCGTGATGATGAGCAACGCCGGGCTGACCGACACGGTCTGGGCGGTCATCCTGCCGTCGCTGCTGAGCCCGTTCGGCGTCTACCTGATGCGGGTCTACACCTCGGCGTCGGTGCCCGACGAGCTGCTCGACGCGGCCCGCATCGACGGCGCCGGTGAGCTGCGCACGTTCCTGCGGGTGGCGCTGCCGCTGATGCGTCCCGCAGTGGTCACCGTACTGCTGCTGTCGGTCGTCGCGACCTGGAACAACTACTTCCTGCCGCTGACCATGCTGTCCGACTCGAAGCTCTACCCGCTGACCGTGGGCATCGGCCTGTGGTCGCAGCTGGCCAGCTCCAACAACGGCGGCGGGCAGTCGCTGTGGAGCCTGATCATCACCGGTTCGCTGGTGTCCATCGTCCCGCTCGTCATCGCCTTCCTGACCCTGCAGAAGTACTGGCAGGGCGGGCTCGCCGTCGGCAGCCTCAAGTGACATCCCCCTCGACCCCCGGGAGATCCGTGCTTTCCGCCAGCTTCACCCTCGATCCCGCGTTCACCGTCGCGCCGGTGTCCCGCCGTACCTTCGGGTCCTTCGTCGAGCACATGGGCCGCTGTGTCTACACCGGGATCTACGAGCCGTCGCACCCGACCGCGGACGCCGACGGATTCCGGGAGGACGTGCTCGCCCTGACCCGCGAGCTGGGCGTCTCGGTCGTGCGGTACCCCGGCGGCAACTTCGTCTCCGGCTACCGCTGGGAGGACGGCATCGGCCCGGTCGCCGACCGGCCGGTGCGCCGGGACCTGGCCTGGCACAGCCTGGAGACCAACGAGATCGGCATCGACGAATTCATGCGCTGGGCGCGCAAGGCCGGGGTGGAGGTGATGTACGCGGTGAACCTCGGCACCCGCGGCGTGCAGGAGGCCCTGGACGTGCAGGAGTACCTGAACCAGCCCGACCGCACCCACCTGGCCCGGCTCCGGCAGGCCAACGGCGCGACGGAACCGTACGGCATCACCATGTTCTGCCTCGGCAACGAGCTCGACGGCCCGTGGCAGACCGGGCACAAGACCGCCCACGAGTACGGCCGGCTGGCCATGGAGACCGCCCGGGCGATGCGCAGTGCCGAGCCGGGGCTGGAGCTCGTGGCCTGCGGCAGCTCGTCCTCCTCGATGCCGACGTTCGCCGCGTGGGAGGCCGAGGTCCTCGAACTGACCTACGACGCCGTGGACTACATCTCCGCGCACGCCTACTACGAGCCGATCAACGGCGACCTGGGCAGCTTCCTGGCCTCGGCGGTCGACATGGACCACTTCGTCACCAGCGTCGCGGCCACCGCCGACAGCGTCGGGGCCAAGCTCAAGAGCGGCAAGAAGCTCAAGATCTCCTTCGACGAGTGGAACGTCTGGTACCAGAGCGCCTTCCAGGCCACCCAGGAGACCGAGTGGCGGGTGGCCCCCCGGGTCATCGAGGACTCGTACACCGTCACCGACGCCGTGGTGGTCGGCAACCTGCTGATCTCCCTGCTGCGGCACAGCGACCGGGTCACCGCCGCCTGCCAGGCCCAGCTGGTCAACGTGATCGCCCCGATCCGCACCGAGGCGGGCGGCCCGGCGTGGCGCCAGACGATCTTCCACCCGTTCGCGCTGACCTCCCGCCTGGCCCGCGGCGAGGTGCTGCGCGTGGAGCCGCAGTCCCCGAGCTATGACACCGCCCGCTTCGGCTCGGTGCCGTTGCTGGACGCGGTGGCCACCCACGATGCCGAGAGCGGCGACGTGACTGTCTTCGTCGTGAACAGGCACCTCACCGAGAGCCTCGACCTGGCGGTGTCGCTGGCCGGCTTCGGGGCGGGTCTGCGGGTGACGGAGTCGTGGACGCTCGCGGACGAGGACCTCTACGCCATGAACACGGCCGACGACCCGGAACGCGTGGTGCCCGGCCCGGCCAAGGACGCGGACGTCACCGACGGCGTCCTGCGGGCAAGCCTGCCCCCGGTGTCATGGACCGCGATCCGGCTCACCACCGGCTGACCAGCGACGATCGGCCGGCCACGGCGACGCTGTCCCACCGATCATCGCGGACGGCGCCGCCGCGGCGGGCACGGTCTGCCCGGAGCCGATCGGGAAACGCTGATGGAGCAGAACCGCGCCGACGAGAACGACCGGCACTGTGAGCCAACGCAACGGCGGCAACGGCACGGCCAGCACGGTCACGCACATCGCGCCGAAGCCGGTCACGGGCCACCGGTGCTGCCACGCGTACCGCAGGTGGTCCCGCCGGTTTCCGGTGCCCCGATGGTGCAGCGGCAGGCCGACGGCCAGCAGGCCGACCAGGAATCCGCTGACGGCCAGGATGAGCACGACGTTGACGACCGGCACCACCAGCACGGGGGTCAGGACCACGAGAGTCACCGGCAGCACCAGCGTGGCCAGGACCGCCTGCGTCAGGCAGAACCGGACGGCGGCGAACCACCCTGGCGGTGCCGGACCGGACGGCGGGTTCCCGCGCTCGAGCCAGCGGACGAGGAGAACGCAGAAGGGTGCCCCGACCAGGATCCCGAGCGGGACCAGCACGAATCCGACCAGGAACTCGGCCAGGCCACACAGCGCCCAGAACACGAGCTGCTCGAGCGCGTCGTGCAGAAAACCCCAGCCCTCGGACCATCCGGTCGCCCAGGCGGCGATGCGCCGGGCCGAAGCTGCGACAGCGGCGCGCATCTCCCACAGGGCCACGGAGACGATGAGCGCCGGTAGCAGGGCACACAGCCACAGCCGGGGACGGCGCCCGAAGGCGGCTGTGCCGCGCCAGAAGATCGCAATTCCTGCGCCGAAGTCCCTGACCGCGGAGACGGTCTTCCGTGCGGCCCGGCCCGGGTGAATCCCTGCGGCGAGGGGGACGTCCGGCTCGGTTACCGCGTACGGGATGAGCTGTTGAACCGTGGGATCCGGCGGCGCGGGCCACGGCGGTGATGGGTACGCGGACGGCCGGATCGGCTCCTGCCACCTCTGCGCTTCCACCATCTGCTCAACGGCACCGCGCACGCGGGGGAACGCCTTCTCCAGGGTCCTGGGCGAACGGCCGAACCCGTACCGGCCGACCGGCCGACCAGCGATCGAGTGACCGCGGCGATCAGGCCGGGCGGGCCCGGACCCGGGCGATGAGGTCGGTGGTCGACACCCCTGCCGTGCGGTGGACCAGCCGCAGCCGGCCGGCCGCGGCCACCGGTCCGTAGACCTCGTCGATCGCCTTCGGGGTGATGTCGTCGCCGTGCACGACCAGCGCGATGTCGTGCTCGTCGAGAAACTCGAGCGTCACCCGGTCCGGCGCCGCGGGCACCACCTCGTCGACGTACCGGCACGCCGCGATCACCGCGACGCGTTCGGCCAGGGTCATGATCGGCTGCCGCTTGTACGACGCCACCACCTCGTCGGACAGCACGCCGACGATCAGGTGGTCGCCGTGCTGCCGGGCCGCCTTCAGCAGGGCCACGTGGCCCGGATGGAAGAGGTCACCCACCATGTCGACGTAGATGCGAGTCATCGGCGGTTGGGTTTGCGCTCGGCCAGGGCCGCCCAGACGATGGTGTCCTGGCCGTGCGGCAGGAAGCCCCAGCACCCGGCGAACGCGTTGATCAGGTGGAGTTCCAGGTCGGCCAGGACGTCCGGTCGCAGCATGGCCGGGCGGCCGTGGCGCACCGCCACGTACATCGTGCCCGGGGTCGCGGCCAGGGTCAGGTCCATCAGCGTGCCGGCGTGCCGGGTCGCGTAGGAGGTCAGCTCGCTCGCCACCATGGCCGCCGGTCCGACCAGGTGGGGCAGTCCCCACCGGACGCAGGCGTCGGTCGCCACGTCCCGGCTGCGTCGCGCGGCTCCGGCCACCGGCAGCAACCGTTCGTCGCAGGTCCGGGACCGCGACGATCGGTGCAGCAGGACGGCCCGCGCGGCGCGCAGCGCGCGGGAGAGCGGAACCTGAGCCGGTCGGACGTTGATGCCCTCACTCTGCACCACGATCGGCACCGGGGTATTCCCGGACCGGCCCGTCAGCGCGGCGAAGAGCGGAAAAAGCCCGGGCAGGGTCGTGGCCGGCGCTGACAGGCTGATCAGCAGCGGGGCGGGCCGCCGGGCGACCCTCGTGGTCAGGCCGGTCCGCAGTGCCCGGACGGATCCGGTGTCGGGAGATCCCTCGACGGTGACGGCGGTGGACGCCGGGCCGGTGTCGAAAGTCCAGGTCAAAGGCATACGACGGGAGTCCTCCGCGGGGTCGGCAGCGGTTCCGGCCGGGCGCATACCCGTCGATGGGATCACCATGCGGCCGATCGTCACTGTTCCCAGATGGCCGTCGCCGACAGCGGCTCGGCCTCCTCGAAGACCAGCAGGGTCCGGGTGTTCACGATGCCCGGCATGCCCTGGATGACGTCCAGGACCAGCCGGCCCAGGGCGGCGTTGTCCCGCGCCCGGACCAGCAGGATCGCGTCGAACTCCCCGCCGACCAGCGCGATGTGCACGACCCCGGGCAGCGCGCGCAGCTGCTCGCCCACGTCCCGCCACTCCGCCTGGTGCAGGTTCACCGTCACGTAGGCGGAGGTGCCCAGGCCCGCCGCGACGGGGTCGATGTCGGCCCGGAAGCCCTTGATCACGTTCGCGGTGCGGAGCCGTTCCACCCGGGCGTACGCGTTGGCCCGGGAGATGTGCAGGTGCTCGGCGAGGGTGCGCATCGACATCCGGCCGTCGCGGGTCAGCTCGGCCAGGATCTGCCGGTCGATGTCGTCGAGGGCGCTGGCCACTTGTCTTGTCCTCCTCGGCTCCGGGCGCCGTTGCCCGGACGTTTGGCCGCTGGAGTGCGGCACGACCAGTACATCTTCTCGGTTTTTCCCGGGATGTGGAAACCTTTTGGTCGGCGAACGACCATGTCTGCATGACACGTGACCCGCACCACCTTCTGCCGTCGGCCGAGCCGGTCACGCTCATCGACCCGCACGGACGAGCCGTCGACGCCCCCGCTTACCCCGC
>NZ_JBEZGQ010000042.1:0-19697 GCF_040650095.1 Actinoplanes sp. NPDC048791
CCCGCCGCCGCCCAGGTGGCGTGCGGTCCGGTCGTCGCCGGGATCTCGAGCTCCGTGAGCCCGCAGGACCGCCTGCGCGCCGTCGCCGCGGATCTCGACGGGCTGATCGTGCTGGACAACTGCGAGCACGTGCTGGACGCCGCCGCGGCAGTCGTCGCCGATCTGCTCGCGGCCACCGGACCGGAGGTCGCGGTGCTGGCCACGAGCCGGGCGCCGCTCGCTCTCGTGGGCGAGGTGGTGCACCGGCTGGCGGCGTTGCCGGACCAGGAGGCGCTGCGGCTGCTGGAGACCCGGGCCCGGGCGGCCGGAGCCGTACCGGCCTGGGACCGGGACCGCGCGCTCGCCCTCTGCCACCACCTGGACAACCTGCCGCTGGCTCTGGAGCTGGCCGCGGCCCGGCTGCGGCACATGCCCATCGACGACGTGCTCGCCGGTCTGAGCGACCGGTTCGCACTGCTCGACGACGCCCTGCGCGGCCTGCCGGAGCGGCACGCGAGCCTGTGGGCGATGGTCGACTGGAGCCGGGAGCTGCTCGGTCCCGACGCCCGTGAGCTGCTGCAACGCCTCGCAGTCATCCCGGCCGCGTTCACCGCCGAGCTCGCCGCCGCGGTGGCCGGCCGACCGGACGTCCGGCGGACGCTGGCCGATCTCGTCGAGCAGTCACTGGTGAGCCTGGACGCGGAGAGCAGCAGCCCGCGCTATCGGATGCTCGAGACGGTCCGCGAGTACGGCGAGGCCCGGCTCGGCGCCGGCGCACCGGCAGCCTCGGCCGGACTGACCAGGTGGGCCCGGGCCCAGGCGGTCGACCTGACCTCGCGTTATCTGGGTCCCGGGCAGCTCGACGCCTTCGCCGAGTGCGCCACCGAGCAGGAGAACCTGCTGGCCGGCCTGCGCTTCGCCCTGGCCCACGACGACCAGCCGGCGGCCGTCGACATCGCCACCGCGCTCTTCCACGTGTGGACCGTCCGCGGGCTGCACGTCGAGGTCAGCACCTGGGCCGGCGACCTGCTGCAACTGGACGACCCGGTGGCCCGCCGCCGCTCGGTGCTGCTGCACGGCCGGTCCGCCGGTCTGCCGCTGCCCCACGCCGACCGGCTGGCCTGGCTGTGCCTGATCGCCGGGCTTAACGCCGGCATCACCGGTCCGCCCCGGCTCATCGCGCTGGCCCGCCGCGTCCTCAAGCGACTCCTGGCCGAACGTCCCGGCGAGGTGTCCTCCCGGGAGCGGGCACTGGCGTCGGCGCTCCCGGCCTTCGACTCCTACGACCCGGAACGCAGCGTGCTGGGGGCCGTCGAGCTGATCGACCATCCCGACCCGTACGTGCAGGGACTGGGGTTCTTCATCCGGGCGGCGATGCGGGAGAACGGGGGCATGGCCGAGGCTTCGACCGAGGACGCCGAGCTGGCGTACCAGCGGTTCGAGGTGGCCGGCGACCACTGGGGGATGGCGATGGCCGCCCAGGCCGCCGGTCACTGGATCAGCTCCCGCGGCGAAGCGCGCGCCGCCGGGTGGCTGAGCCGCAGCGTGCGGCACATGGAGCTGGTGGGCGCGACGCAGGACGCCCGGTCGATCCGGGTGCTGCTGGACGTGCAGCAGGCGCTGGCCGGTGACCCGGACGCCGAGCATCGCCTGCGGGTGCTGGCGACCTCCGGCCAGGCCGACGACAACGACGCCGCCCAGGCGTACCTGGGTCTGGCCCACCTGGCCTGCCGGCGGGAACGCTACGACGAGGCACTGGCCTACGGCGACGCGGTCAGCCGTACCGTCGAGGCCTCGGCCGACCGGTCGCCGCAGACCCGGGTCGTCTGCCGCGTCGCGGTGGCGGTGCTGCGCCTGCGGGTGGCGCAGTCGAACCCGGACGCGGACGCCGACGCCGACGCGGTGGCACTGTTGCGGCTCGCCCGGGACGAGGCCCTGCCCGCCCACGACAATCCGCTGCTCGGGATATGGGCGCTGGGCGGGGCCGAGCTCGCGGCCTTCCGCGGCGCCGACGCGACCGCGCGTGATCTGTGGACCCTCGGGATGCGGATCGGCGCCAACGTCGGGAGCCTGTTCCCGCCGGGCGAGGACGGTCGCCTGGACGCCGTCCTCGGCAGCGAGGACGACCGCCGGAAGCTGCTGGCCGCGATGGCGCCGCGAGCGGCGACGGCCATGAGCTCGAGAATCCGCGAGCTCATGGCCGGCCTGCTCTAGACCTTCTTCCGGTACGCCCGCAGCGCCAGCGGCATGAACACCACCACGAAGCCGGCGCACCAGGCGAGGGTCCACCACACGTGGTTGCCGATCGGCGAGCCGAGGAACAGGCCCCGGACCGCGCCGACCAGGTGGGTCAGCGGGTTCACGTCGACGAAGCCCTGCATCCAGCCCGGCAGCGTACTGGTCCCGACGAACACGTTGGACGCGAAGCTCAGCGGCATGATCAGCGCGAACATCAGGCCCTGGACCGCACCCGGGGTACGGACCTTCATCGACACGAACACCGGCAGCCAGCTCAGGCACAGCGCGAAGAGCACGGCCAGCGCGCAACCCGCGACGGCGCTCAGCGGGTCGGTGGTGATCCGGAAGCCCATCACGTAGCCGATCGCCAGCGTGGAGAGCGTGACGATCACGTACCGGACGATGTCACCGAGGACCGCGCCCAGCAGCGGCGCCGAGCGGGGCACCGGCAGTGACCGGAAGCGGTCGAAGATGCCCTTGGCGATGTCGGTGTTGAGGTTGACGCCGATCGCGATGCAGCCGGTCGCGATCGTCTGGGCCAGGATGCCGGGCAGCAGGAACTGCAGGTAGTCGTGGGTGGAACCGGCGACCGCGCCGCCGAAGACGTACACGAAGATGATCAGGAACAGCACCGGCTGCAACGTCACGTCGATGAGCGCCTCGGGCGTCCGGGCCGTCTTGATCAGGCTGCGTTTGGCCAGCGCGAAGGAGTGCCGCGCGAGCCGGAACGGTCGTGGATGCGGTTGCACGGCCGCGGGCATGACCGGCCGGCTGGTCCGGGGTGCGTTGAGCGTCGTGGTCATGCCGCCACCTCTTCCTTGATCGTGGTGGTCGTGGTGTCGTCGTCGGAGGCGGTGCGCCCGGTGAGGGTGAAGAAGACCTCGTCGAGGCTGGGCAGGTGCAGCGAGAGTTCGGTGACCGCGACGCCTGCAGCGGCGAGCCGGGCCACCGCTTCGGTCAGCGCGCTGTCGTCGGTGACCGGTACGGCGAGCATGCCCTTGCGGATCTCGTCGGCCGGCGCGCCCGAGGACACCTCGGACAGGATCGCGGCGGTCAGGTCGAGCTGGGTGGCGTCGGACGGGCGTACCTCCAGGGTCTGGCCGCCGACCACCCGCTTGAGTCCCTCGGGGGTGTCGTGCGCGATGACCCGGCCGTGGTCGATCACCGTGATCGCGTCGGCCAGCGCGTCCGCCTCCTCCAGGTACTGGGTGGTGAGCAGCACCGTGGAACCCGCTGCCACCAGCGAGCGGACCACGTCCCACATGTCCTCGCGCTTGGCCGGGTCCAGGCCGGTGGTGGGCTCGTCCAGGAAGATCACGTCGGGGGAGCCGACCAGGCTCGCGGCCAGGTCGAGGCGCCGCCGCATGCCACCGGAGTAGGTCTTGGCCTGGCGGCCGGCCGCGTCGGTCAGGTCGAACCAGTCGAGCAGCTCGGCGGCCCGCCGGCGGGCACCGGCCCGGCCCAGGTCGAGCAGGGTGCCGAAGAGCTCGAGGTTCTGCCGGCCGGTCAGGTCCTCGTCGACCGAGGCGTACTGGCCGGTCAGGCCGATCACCTGACGGACCCGCTCGGCGTCGCGGACGACGTCGAAGCCGCTGATCCGGGCGCGGCCGGCATCGGGCGTGAGCAGGGTGGAGAGGATGCGGACGGCGGTGGTCTTGCCCGCGCCGTTGGGCCCCAGGACGCCGAGCACGGTCCCCCGGGGCACGGCGAGGTCGACGCCCTGCAGGGCTTTCGTCGACCCGAAGTGCTTGACGAGGCCTTCGGCCTCGATCACGAGATCAGCTGTCATGCCCCCAGGGTGCGCGGGCCCGCTGACACGGCACCGACACGCCGCCTACATGAGGTCCCGCTTGTCGAGCTGGCGCTGGATGACGTTCCAGTACCGGCCGGGCGCGACCCGGGCCAGCACGTCGGCCAGCTTGGCCGCCCGGGTGATCACCAGGCGCGGCTTGCGGGCCTGGACGGCCGCCACGATCAGCTTGGCCGCCTCCTCGGGCGGCAGGGTCAGCGCCCTGCGGGTGAACTCGGCGGCCTGCGCGGCCTGCTTGCCGTCCACGTCCGGGCCGCTGAGCCGGGCACTGGTGGCGATGTTGGTCCTGATGCCGCCGGGGTGCACCACCGTGACGCCGACCTTGCCGGCCAGTTCGTGCCGCAGCGCCTCGGAGAAGCCGCGTACGCCGTACTTGCTGGTCACGTAGGCGACCTGGGTCGGGGGTGCGATGAGGCCGAACAGGCTGGAGATGTTCACCACGTGAGCGCCCGGGCGGCTGAGTAACTGCGGCAGGAACGCCTTGGTCGTGCGGACCACGGCGTGCAGGTTGATCTCCATCAACCAGTCGAAGTCCTTCATGCTGACCTGCTCGAACGTGCCGCTCAGGGCCACCCCGGCGTTGTTGACCAGCAGGTCGGCGCCGCCGTGGCGCTCCGCGACCGCGGCGGCCAGGTCGAGGCGGTCGCCGCCGTCGGACAGGTCCACCACGTGAGTGCTGACCTCCGGCGCGCCCAGCTCGCGGGCCAGCGCGGCGACCCGCTCCAGCCCTTCGGCGTCCCGGTCGACCAGGGCCAGCCCGGCCCGGCGCCGGGCCAGGTCGAGGGTGAGCGCGGCACCGATGCCGCTGGCCGCGCCTGTGATGACACACGTGCGCCCGGCGAATGCGAAGCGTTCCACGGTCATTCTCCCGTCCTGGTCCGGGCGAACATCATGTCACCGTCGTCGATCCGGCTCAGTCGCATGCGCGGCATATCGAGCAGATAGTTGTTGAGCATCCGCCAGGCCCGGCGGTCGCTCTGCCGCGGCAGCACAGCGGCGGCGCGCCGGACGTAGCCGGAGGAGAGGTTCATCAGCGGCTCGCCGGTGTCGTGGGCGCCGGCGGGCAGCCGCGGGGTGGCGATGTCGATCCGGTGCCGGTCCAGGTAGTTGAGCAGGCGGCAGACGTACCGGGAGGTCAGGTCGGCCCGCAGGGTCCAGGAGGCGTTCGTGTAGCCGACGCACCAGGCCAGATTCGGTACGCCGTCGAACATCATTCCCTTGTAGACGTGCAGCTCGTGGGAGTCGATCGGCCGGCCGTCGACACTGAGCGCGATCTCGCCGAAGGCGACCATGGTCAGCCCGGTGGCGGTGACGATCACGTCGGCGTCCAGGTGCTCACCGCCGGTCAGCCGGATCCCGTCCGGGGTGAACGAGTCGATCGTCGCGGTCACCACCGAGGCCCGCCCGGCCCGCATCGCCGCGAACAGGTCGCCGTCCGGCACGACACAGAGCCGCTGATCCCACGGGTCATAGCGAGGGGCAAAATGCGGATCCACCGGTACGTCCGCGGGCAGCTGCTTGGCCACACCCGCCCGCAACGACTTCGCCACCCGGGCGGGCCAGCGCCGCGACGCCTGGAACAGCGCCCAGGTCAGCAGGACGTTGCGGGCGCGGACCACCCGCGGACCCACCAGCCGCGCGCCGCCCTCCTTGGCCGGCAGGGAGAGCAGATAGCTGGGGGAGCGCTGCAACATCGTCACGTGCGCGGCCTGCTCCGCCATCGCCGGCACCAGCGTCACCGCGGTCGCCCCGCTGCCGATGACCACCACCCGCTTGCCGGCGTAGTCCAGATCCTCGGGCCAGTGCTGCGGGTGCACGACCGCACCGGCGAAGCTGTCCCGGCCGGGGAAGTCGGCCTCGTAGCCGCTCTCGTAACGGTAGTAACCAGTGCAGACGTACAGGAAAGAACAGGTCCATTCCTCGCCGGAGCCGGTCCGGACGGTCCAGCGGGCATCGGCGGTCGACCACGACGCGGCGACGATCCGCCGGCCGTAGTGGATGTGCTTGTCGATGCCGTACTCGGCGGCGGTGTCGCGCAGGTACTCCAGGATGGTGCCGCCGGCCGCGATGGTCTTCGGCTGCCGCCAGGGCCGGAACGGGTAGCCGAGGGTGAACATGTCGGAGTCGGACCGCACCCCCGGATAGCGGAACAGATCCCACGTCCCGCCGCTGGCCTCCCGGGCCTCGAGGATCGCGTAGCTGCGGCCCGGGCACTCGGTCTGCAGCCGGTAGGCCGCGCCGATGCCGGACAGCCCCGCGCCTATGACGAGGACCTCCCTGTGCTCACTCATCCGTCAATTATCAGCGCGCAGGCTCTAGGCTGCGCTCTGTGACTGCGCCTCGATCAGTTGGACCGACCGTCAACCACCAGGCGGTGCTCAGCCCGCTGACCGATGCGGCGATCTTCCTCGTCGCGACCGTGCGTGAGGACGGCGTCCCCGCCGTTCGGGACCTGCTCGAAGACCTCAGCGCCCTGCAGCGGTCGGTCGGTTTCCGGGTGCCCGCGGCCCAGCTTTCCTGTGTCGCGGGGATCGGTTCGCAGCTGTGGGACCGGCTCTTCGCCGGGCCGCGGCCCGCGCAGCTGCATCCGTTCCGGCAGTGGCAGGGCGCCCGGCACACCGCGCCCGCCACCCCTGGTGACCTGCTCTTCCATCTGCGGGCCGGGCAGGTCGACGTCTGTTTCGAGCTGGCCGCCAAGATCGGCGAGCGGCTGCGCGGGGCCGCCGACATCGTCGACGAGACGCACGGGTTCAAGTATTTCGACGAGCGGGACCTGCTCGGGTTCGTGGACGGCACGGAGAATCCGGTCGGTCCGGCCGCGTCCGCCGCAGTGCTGGTCGGCGACGAGGATCCGGCGTTCGCCGGCGGCAGCTACGTCATGGTGCAGAAGTACGTGCACGACATGACGGCGTGGAACGAGCTGACCGTCGAGCAGCAGGAGGCGGTGATCGGGCGGACCAAGCTCGACAACATCGAGCTCGCCGACAAGCCGGCGAACTCGCATGTCGCGCTCAACACCGTCGAGGCGCCGGACGGCACCGAGCTGAAGATCCTGCGGGACAACATGCCGTTCGGTTCGGTCGCGGCCGGTGAGTTCGGCACCTACTACATCGCGTATGCGGCCACCCCGGACGTGCCCGAGCTGATGCTGCGCCGGATGTTCCTCGGTGACCCGTACGGCAGCCACGACCGCATCCTGGACTTCTCGACGGCCCGTACCGGCTCGTTGTTCTTCGCCCCGACCGGCGACTTCCTCGACGAGCTGCCGCCAGCCCCGGACCGGGGCTGACGCGTCAGCGGATCAGCCGGGCCGCTTTCGCGGTCTTGCGGGCGGCCGTGCGCCGCGCGGTCTGCGTGGCCTCGTCAGGCTTCTCCGGCGGCGGATCCGCCGCCGGTGCCGACCGCCGCGACGAGCGGGCGGGCGCGGCGGTCTCAGCTGCCTTGCCGTCCGCGGTCTTGGCCACGGCCTGGCCCGACGGCACGGCCGGTGCGCGTTCGGGCGCCGGCTCGAGCTCCTTGCCGGCGGCCGGCTGAGCCGCGGCCCGGTCCATCTCCTTCTCCCGGCGGACCAGGTCGGCCAGCACTTCCTTGTCGTACTTGGCTTCGGCGAGGTCGGCCTTGGTCCGGGCCCGTTCCGCCTTGGCCACGGCCTTCTTGCGTTCCTTGGCCAGCTCGGCGCGGCGTTTGCCCGCGGCCTTGAGGCTCCGCTTGAGCCGTTCGGCTTCCTCGGCGGCGCGGCGCAGCGCCTGTTGCTGCTGCTCGGCCAGGCTCGTGAGGGTCTCGAGCTGCCGGTCGATGTCGGTCACCGCGGCGTCGGCGGCGGCGGCCGCGGCACTCGCGGTGCCGGCCTTGTCGCGGCGACGGTCCAGCGGTCGGGCGGTCGTGGTCACGTCCATCACTCCCATCCGGTCTCACCCTGGTTCTACCCGGACGGGTGTCCGGCAACCGTCAGGCCGGGGCGTCTTCGGCGGTGACCGGCTCGGCGGCCTCGCGGGCGCGGCGCCGGCGGACGTGCCGCATGTGCAGCCAGATGTACGTGCCGACGGCGATCACGCCCACCCCGATCGCCCAGAACATGTATTTGTGCAGATGGTCGATGATCTCCACCAGGTGGGTGCCCAGCAGGTACGAGATCGTGCACCACCAGCCCACCCAGAGCGCGGCGCCGATCGCGTTGTAGATCAGGAAGGTGCGCCAGGGCATCGCCGTGATGCCCGCGATGACGCCGTTGAGCTGGCGCAGGCCGTCGATGAAGCGGGCCACCACCACGACCCGGTTGCCGCGGCGGGCGAAGAACTTCTCCGCGCGTTCCAGGCGGGCCGGGGTGATGAAGATGTACTTGCCGAAGCGGTGCACGGCCTTGCGCCCGCCGCGGACCCCGATCCAGTAGCCGACGTTGTCGCCCAGCACGGCGGCGATGAAGGAGATGGCGGCGACGGCGAAGATGTCCAGCCGGCCCCAGCTGGAGTAGATCGCCGCCGCGACCATGATCGTCTGCCCCGGCGCGGGGACCCCGAAGCTCTCGACACCGATCACGCCCGCCACGGCCAGATAGCCCCACCGGTCGAGGATGGGGGCCACGCTGTGCAGGAAGCTGGGCAGATCGTCGGCGGGGGGCATGGGTTGAGCGGTCTCCCGTCGTCGGTGTCGGGGTTTGCGCCCCGGCCCCAACCGTATCCACCCGGGGGGATCACAAACCTGGGGGTGCCTTGACGATCCCTCGCCCGGGCACCCCCGTCCGGTTCCGCCGGTACCGGGACTAGTTCTGCGGTGGGCTGTCTCCAGGCCCACTTCCCCAGGTCAGGCTGGGTGTGGGGGCCAGGGTGTAGGTCAGCGCGGCGCCCCGGGTGAGGGCGGACGCGGGCAACCATCCCTTGGTGGTCGTTTTCCCGTTGACCGTCAGTTCGTGTATGTAGACCGACTTGTCATCCGTGCGCGGGGCCTTGATGGTCAGGTCGCGCCCGTTCGCCAGGTGGATCACCGCTCGCGGGAAGAGCGGGCTGGTGAGGGCGAGTTCGGCCCGGGTCGGCACCGTCGGGTAGAGGCCGAGCGCGGAGAAGACGTACCAGGCGCTCATCGTGCCGGCGTCGTCGTTGCCGGGGATGCCGCCCGTACCGTTGCTCCATCTGCCGTCGATGATCGCCCGGACGGTCTCCTGGGTCTTGTACGCGGCCCCGAAGTAGTTGTAGAGGTACGGCGTCTGGATGTCGGGCTCGTTGGTGGCGTCGAACTTCGTGCCCTTGGTGGCGCTCAGGTCGAACGTGCCGTCCGGGTTGCGGAAGAACGCGTCCAGCCGCTCGGTCGCCACCTCGGTGCCGCCCATCGCCGCGGCCAGGCCGACCACGTCGGAGTAGACCATCCAGGTGTACTGCGCGCTGCTGCCCTCGACGAAGCCGGCGCCGGTCGACGGGCTGAAGCCCTCGGCCCAGTGGCCGTCGGCGTAGCGGTCGCGCATCCAGCCGACGAAGGCGCCGTCGGCCGGGACCGGGGTCGGCACGGCCGGGTCGGCCAGTTCGAGCTCGGCGAGCTGCACGATCGGGGCGCCACCGTTGGCGTCCACCTGGAGCCGGTGGTAGCTGTACGGCTGCGGGTCCGCGACGGTGAACTCGCGCGTCTGGCCGCGGGCGGAGAAGCTCTGCCCGGTCTGCGTGTCGAGGGTCGTCCACGTCGTGCCGTCGGCCGAGCCCTGCAGCCGCCAGTCCTTCGGGTCCCGTGCGGGGACGTCGTTGGCCGAGGTCAGCGCGTACGTGCCGACGGTCAGCGGGGTCGCCGTGCGGGCCTGCACCCAGCCGGTCGTGGCGAAGGTCAGCCACTTGGTGCCCTTGTCACCGTCGAAGACCTGAGTCTTGGCCTCGCCGGGTGGGTTGTCGGCGCTGGCGGTGATCTCGGTGATCCGTTCGCGGATGTTGTGGGCCAGGCCCGGGTCGGCCCGCGCGGCCGGGTCGAAGACGTTGCGCCAGTTGTGCGAGCGGTCCAGGAACTCCCGGTGCCGGTCGGTGTCGCCCAGCGCCTTGGCCAGCTCGGCGATGCCGTAGTCGGCGGCGGCGTCCTCCAGCGTCTCGGCTGCCCCGCCCCAGCAGTGGCAGTCGTCGGCGGGCACGTAACCGAGGGCCAGGTACTTGTCGAGGGACGGCCGCTGCCCGACGCACTCGACGTTGCAGCCGGCGTCGCTGGAGTCGTTCTCCGTCGGTACGGTCGCCGCCCGCACGAGCGAGTCGTACGCGCCCCGCACGTCGAAGTCGCGCGCACCGAAGGCGTACATGCCGGCCACCGCGGCTGCGGCGGGATCACCGGACATCACCGCGGTCTTGCCGTGTTGCAGCACCCAGCGGTCCCATTCGCCGTTGCGCTGGGTGGCGTAGCTGTAGAGCGACTGCGCGTAGTCACTGGCCATCTTCGGATCGAGCAGGGCCAGCAACTGGACTTGGGCGCGGTAGACGTCCCAGCCGGAGAAAGTGCCGTACTGCGCCTTCTGGCCTGTGGACAACTTGTGGACGGCGTCGTCGGCGCCCTGGTAGCGGCCGTCAACGTCGCTGGTCAGAGTGGGTTCGAGCATCGCGTGGTAGAGCGCGGTGTAGAAGGTGGTCCGCTGGTCCTCGGTGCCGCCGCCGATGCCGATCTTCTTGAGCCGTCGTGACCACGCGCTGCGGGCGCCGGCCCGGATCGCCGCGAAGCTGAGGCGCTCGGGTGACTCCGCGGCCAGGTTCGCCTCGGCGCCGGCCCGGCTCACGTACGAGATCGCGACCCGCATCCCCACGCTGGTCGTGCCGGGGGCGAAGCTCACATAGCCGCCGGAGCCCTTTCCCGGGTTGGGCCGTCCGGCGCTGCTGTAACCGCTGCCGCCGGTGGCGTCGGTGCTGCCCGGCTGCAACGTCGTGTCGGTCCAGGTGCCGGTGGCGGCGAACGGCTGATCGAGCTTCGCGGTGAAGTGCAGCGTGTAGTAGGCGTGCGAGTTGTTGGTGCTCTGCGGCCCGCAGAAGTTGCCGGCGCTCACCGAACCGCTGACCGTCCGCGTGGCGGGATCGATGTGCACCGTCGCCGCCTCGCTGCCGGTCTCCGACAGCGACGTGCGGAACAGCAGGCCGGCCGGCTTGTCGGCGGGGAACGTGAACTTGCCGAAGCCGGTCCGCGGCGTCACCGTCAGCTCCGCACCCGCGCCGCTGTCCAGGCCGACCCGGTACCAGCCCGGCTCGGCGGACTCGTTCGCGTGCGAGAACGTGCTGGCGAAGACCGCGTCGGTGGCGTCCGCGGTCGGCGAGCTGGTGATCTCACCGACGTGCGGCATGATCGGGATGTCGCCGTTCGCGCCGGAGCAGCCGACACCGCTGAGGTGGGTCAGGCTCAATCCGCGGATCCGGGTCGCGGTGTACTGGTAGCCGCCGGGCGCCGGGGTCGAGAGCTGGTTTCCGCGCGAGGTCTGCGGGCTCCAGGCGAGCATCCCGAACGGGGTGACGGCGCCCGGGTAGGTGTTGCCGAGGTTCGTCGAGCCGATGAACGGGTTCACGGACGCCGCGGGATCGGCGACCAGCGGCGGCAGCGGTGCGGCCTGGGCCGCCGCACCGATCGGCACGGTGAGGACCACCCCCGCGAGCACGGCGACGGTACGGGATCCGAACATCCACTGCCCCCTGATGACATCGATGTCAGGCCATATCAGGGATCAGCCTCTATTGATCGAGTCCGATGTGTCAACCCGTCGCCGCCGGTCACCGCCCTGTGGACAACGTGTGGACAGCGCGGGGTCAGGTCGCCGGCTGGTCCTTGGTCAGGTGGGCCAGCCAGCTCGTGCCATCGGTGTGGATCAGTGCGTAACGCCGGGCCGGACCGCGGCCGTGCAGCGTGAACAGCAGCCGGCGGTCGTTGCTGTCCTCCTGCTGCCACCACCCGATGTCCGCGATGAACTTGTGCTCGTCGGTGTAGGTGAGGTGATCCAGGGCGTGATCCGGCACGGCGATGGCCAACCGGTTGCGCGCCGGATCGGTGGGCAGCCCGCGCGGCAGCGCCCAGGAACGCAGCACCCCGTCCTGCTCCAGGCGCAGGTCGAAATGGGGCCGCGGCTTGCGGTGGTCGTGCAGGACGAAGGCCGGTTCGGTCACGGCCGGGGGGTTGTTCATCTCCTCCGATTGAACTCCATCGCGCCGAGATCCGTTCCCCTCTTCGGGATGTCCCGGAGGAGGGCCAAGTCTTGTCTGGTTCGGTACGCGAAGCGCTCGCTTCCCGTTTTGGTCGCACGGCACGGGAGCCCGAGGCCGCGGCACCCGCGGCACCCGAAGTGACCACGGAACCCGAGGTGACCGCCGAGGCCTCGGAGACCGTGGCGTCCCCGGACCTTGCGGTCGCTGCGAAACCCGAGGTCACGGCGGAGCCCGAGGCCGCGGATCCCAAGGCCGCAGAAACCTTGGCCGCAGATCCCAAGGGCGTGGAAACCGAGGCCGCGGATGCGGAAGTGACCGCGACCGCTGACAACGAGACGCCGGCCGCCACTCAACGTGGCCGGGTGCGCACGATCGCCGGCCACGTCCTGACCGGGTCGGCCATGGTCCTGATCTTCGGCGCGCTGATCATGCCGAACATCATCAGCCGGTTCGAGCGGCCCGGTACCTACCTGCGCCTGCCCATCGAGGGCTTCGTCGCCGTCGGCCTGGTCATCCTGCTGCCCGGCCGGTGGAAGCGGATCGCCGCGGGCGTCCTGGGCGCGGGTCTCGCCGTGCTCACCATCGAGAAGATCACCGACATGGGTTTCTACGAGACCCTGTCCCGGCCCTTCGACCCGGTGCTCGACTGGGTGCTCCTCGACGACGCCCAGGCGTTCCTCGAGGACTCGGTCGGCAAGGCCGGCGCGACCGGCGCGCTGATCGGCGTGATCGTGCTGATCATCGCGATCGTCGCCCTGATGAGCCTGGCCGCCATGCGCGTCACCCGGGTCGCCGCCCGGCACCGCCGGGCCACCACTGGCACCGCCCTGACCGGTACGGCCGTCTGGGTGGTCCTGCTCGTGCTCGGCGTGCAGACCTTCGACAACATGCCGATCGCCGCCCGCAGTTCGGCGATGTACGTCTGGGACCGCGCCCACATGGTCAAGGGCGGCCTGCGCAGCGGGCAGGAGTTCGAGCGGCTCGCCGCCACCGACGCGTTCGCCGGCAAGACCGGTGACCAGCTCCTCACCGGCCTGCGCGGCAAGGACGTCATGGTCTTCTTCGTGGAGAGCTACGGCCGCTCGGCCATCGAGGACCCGGTGCTCAACCCGGGCACGACGGAGCTGCTGGCCGAGAGCACCGAGACCTTGAAGAAGGCCGGCTACGTCAGCAGGAGCGGCTGGCTCGGCTCGCCCACGGCCGGCGGCGGCAGCTGGCTGGCGCACTCCACGCTGCTGTCCGGGCTGTGGATCGACAAGCAGAACCGCTACCGCAACCTCACGTCGAGCAACCGGCTCACCCTGACCAGCGCTTTCAAGAAGGCCGGCTTCGACACCATGAGCGTCATGCCGGGCGCCACCCGGGCCTGGCCCGAGGGCAACTTCTACGGCTACAACCGGGTCTACGACTCCCGCAACACCGGCTACCAGGGGCCGGCCTTCAGCTGGGCGCCGCAGCCGGACCAGTACACCCTGTCGTGGTTCGAGAAGAACGTGCACGGCCCGGCCCACGATCCGCTGTTCGTCGAGATGCCGCTGGTCTCCAGCCACACCCCGTGGGCGCCGCTGCCGCAGTTCATCGACTGGGACGACGTCGGCGACGGCTCGGTCTACAAGCAGATCCAGCAGGACGGCAAGAAGGTCAAGCAGGTCTGGCGGGACCCGGTGAAGCTGCGGCACGAATACGCCCGCTCGATCCAGTACACCCTCACCACCCTGGTCTCCTGGCTGGAGCTCTACGGCGACAAGAACACCGTGATGGTCTTCCTCGGCGACCACCAGCCGTCCGCCACGGTCGTCGGCGACGGCGCCAGCCGGGACGTGCCGATCACGATCCTGGCCAAGGACCGCGCCGTCATGGCCAAGACCTCGGGCTGGGGCTGGACCGACGGGATCAAGCCGGACCCCGGGGCCCCGATCTGGCGGATGGACGAATTCCGGGACCGGTTCCTGACCACCTTCGGCCCCTCCGGCGACGTCAACCGGGTGCTCGCCCCACCGAAGCGCTGAACCGGTTTTGGGACGTGATTGGAAATCGAGGGCGCTGGGTATCTGGGGGTCGGCGGAAACGCCGCCGACGAACGGAGTCCCCCCATGTTGATCCTCGGTCTCATCCTGCTCCTGCTGGGCATCTTCCTGAACGTCTCGATCCTGTACACGATCGGTGCGATCCTGCTGGTCGTGGGCGCCGTCCTGTGGATCCTGGGCGCTGTCGGCCGGCCGGTCGGCGGTCGCAAGGTATGGTTCTGATCGCCTGAATCGTTGAGAAAGCGCCCGCCGGGAGGCGGGCGCTTTTTCATGCCTCGAGCACGGCCCAGCCGTTGGCCGGCAGGACCACCACGGCATCGGCCGAGCCGGCCTCCCGCAATTCCGCGGTGCCATTCAGAACCGATTTCCCGTACGGCACGGGCAGCTCGGCAGAAGCAGCACCGACACTCAGGGCCACGATGACTTTCCGGCTCCCGTCGGAGGCCTCGTAGGCGAACTGCTCGTTGGTCAGGTGCACCGTCGTGGTCCGGGCGTGATGCAGCCAGGGGTGCCGTCGGCGCAACCCGATCAGCTCCTGGTGCAGGTGATAGAGCGTCCAGCCGTACGGCGCCAGGTCGGCCGGCTTGGCCGGGAAGGCGGGCCGGACCGCGTCGTCGCCGTGCTCGCGGTCCTCCTTGACGCCCCGGAAGCCCTGCTCGTCGCCGGCGTAGATCGACGGCGTCCCGCCCACGGTGCACAGCAGGGCCAGGGCGAGCGGCACGTGCCGTTCGTCGGTGAGTTGGCTGGCCAGCCGGGTCACGTCGTGGTTGCCGACGAAGGTCTGCGGCACGAAGCTGTCCAGGAACGTGTTGTGCCGTTCCAGGGCCCAGCTCAGCTCGAAGAAGTTGGCCGCGTTCAGCGCGCTCCAGATCGCTTTCCACAGCTCGTACTGGGTCACCGAGTCCATCGTGGACCGCTCGACGAACTCCGCGTAGTCACCGTGGATGACCTCGCCGACCACGTACGCGGCGGGGAACTCGGCGCGCACCCGGGGCAGCACCGTGGCCCAGAACTCGGCCGGCACCCCGTACGCCACGTCGAGCCGCCAGCCGTCGGCGCCGCGCCGCAGCCAGTGGGTCATGACGTCGGTCACGTAGTCGGCGACGGCCGGCTCGGCGTGGTTGAGGGCGACGAGCGCGTCGTGGCCCTCGAAGTTGTCGTAGCCGGGCTCGCCGCCACCCGCCGGCCAGGTGAGCCGGAACCACGAGGCGGTCGGCGCCTCCCGGCCCTGCGTGAGCACGGCCTGGAAGGCGGCATGCCCGCGCCCGACGTGGTTGAACACACCGTCGAGCAGCACCCGTAGCCCGCGGTCGTGCGCGGCGGCGATCAGCGCGTCGAAGTCGGCTTCGGTCCCGAGACGCGGGTCGATCCGGAAGTGGTCGAGGGTGTCGTAGCCGTGGGTCTCCGAGGCGAAGATCGGCCCGAGCAGCAGGCCGGAGGCGCCCAGCTCGACGGCGTAGTCCAGCCAGGCGGTGAGCCGTTCCAGCCGGCCGTTCTCACGGCCCTCGGGATAGGCGCCGACAAACCCCAGCGGGTAGACCTGCCACCACACCGCGTGTTCAACCCAGTCCGGCTCACTCACGACGTCACTCCCTCGGGTCGAGGATACGCAGAAACGCCGGCCCGAACCGGGCCGGCGTTCAGTCTGCGGTTGCTCAGATGGTCTCGCTGGCGAGCTGCGTGCGCAGCTTCGTCAGGGCCTTGGTGAGCAGGCGGCTGACGTGCATCTGGGAGATGCCCACCTGGTCGGCGATCTGCGACTGGGTCAGGTTGCCGTAGAAGCGCAGGGTGAGGATCTTCTGCTCGCGCTCGTCGAGCATGGCCAGGGCGGGGCCGAGGGCGACGCGGGTCTCGGCCAGCTCGAACTCGTGGTCCTCGCCGCCGAGGGTGTCACCGAGCTCGGTGGTGCCGTCGGCGCTGATCGGGGTGGACAGGCTGGTGGCGTTGTAGGCGCGGGCGCCTTCGAGGCCTTCCAGGACTTCTTCCTCGGTGACGCCGAGGTGCACGGCGATGTCGCTGACCTGCGGGCTGCGGCCGAGGGTGTGGGTCAGGGTGCTGTTGGCCTCGGTGATGGCCAGGCGCAGTTCCTGCAGGCGGCGGGGCACGCGGACCGACCAGGTGCGGTCGCGGAAGTGGCGCTTGATCTCGCCGATGATGGTGGGGATGGCGTAGCCGGCGAAGTCGACGCCGCGTTCGGGGTCGAACTTGTCGACGGCTTTGATCAGGCCGACGGTGGCGGTCTGGACCAGGTCGTCGGTGGGCTCGCCGCGGCCGGAGTAGCGGTGGGCGAGGTGGCGGGCCAGCGGCAGCCAGGCCTCGATGGCCCGGTCACGCAGGGACACGCGGGAGGGGTGGCCGACGGGCATGGCAGCCATCGCGTTCAGCAGGTCGGCGGCACTGTCGGCCGGCGCCTCGCTGATCGCAGGCTTCGTCTCCGCAGCCTCAACTGTCTGGGTGGCAGTCATCTCGGTCCTTCCTTGGCACCTGTCCGGAGAGCCGGCCCGGTTTGCACCAGGCCCGGTCGGGCAAGGTATCGCTATCCGTTCGTGGCCGACGGCAATCGATGATCACCGTCGTCCGCGCACACTTGGCCGTTCAGTTATGACGACCTTAGCCGAGAGGGCCATGGATGACTAGCCGAAAGTATGAGTCACTTTACGTAGTCGAACGGTCACAGTAGACCGTCGTGATCATTCGTCTTCTTTGCGCTTCTTCTCCTTCTTCTCCTTCTTCTCCTCTTCCTTCTTCTCCTCCCTGGTCAGCGCCAGGTCGAGGGCCAGCACCGAAGCGATGATCAGCAGCGGATCCTCACCCGCCTCCACCTGCACCGCGTAGGTGTCGCGGATCGTCAGCCAGCGCTTCGACACCGCGGCCACGTCCCGGCCGTCGCGTTCGATCACGTACTCGTGATCGAGCAGGTCGCCCTTCATGGTCAGGTCCTCCGGGCCGGGGACGTCGATGGTGAACTTGTCCCGGAACGGCGTGAAGAGCTTCTTGCGGACCTCGGCGGCCTTCTCCCCGCCGATCCGGATCTCGTACGTCGGGCGCAGCGACACCAGATGCCGGTGCACGCTGGCCACCTCGGTCCCGGAGGCGTCCTCGATGACCACCTTGTCGCGGGCGCTGAGCACCTTGCCGTCGACACGGAAGACCTTGGTGCCGTGCTCGTCGAGGACGTCGAAGTCGTCGCCGATGGAGAAGAACTTCTCTCTGATCACATACATGGGCCCGATTGTGCCCCGTGGCGGTGGCACCGGCTCGCCGTTGAGCCGGCGCCACCGCGGCTCACGGCTTCAGGACGACCTTGATGCAGCCGTCCTCCTTCTTCTTGAACATGTCGTAGGCCTGCGGCGCCTGCTCCAGCGGCACCCGGTGCGTCGTCAGGTCGTCCACGCCCAGCGGGTCGTCGTCACCGGTCAGCAGCGGCAGGATGTCGTCCACCCACTGCTTCACGTGCGCCTGGCCCATCCGCAGGGTCACGCCCTTGTCGAAGAGGTCGAACATCGGGAACGGGTCGGCCTGGCCGCCGTACACGCCGATGATCGACACCGTGCCGGCCCGGCGGACCGCGGCGAACGCCGTGCGCAGCGCGCCCATCCGGTCCACCCCGGCCTTGTCGATCGCCTTGCGGGCGACCGCGTCGGGCAGCACCCCCGCGGCCTTCTGGGCGAACTCCTGGAACGGCGTGCCGTGGGCCTCCATGCCGACGGCCTCCACGACGCTGTCCGCGCCGCGTCCCGAGGTCAGCTCCAGCACCGCGGCCGGCACGTCGTCGACCTCGTCGAAGTTGATCGTCTCGATGCCGTGCCGGGCGGCCATGGCCAGCCGCTCCGGGACGTTGTCGGTGGCGATGACCCGGGCCGCGCCGAGGTGCCGGGCGATCCGGGCGGTCATCTGGCCGATCGGACCGAGACCGGTCACGAAGACCGTGCCGCCGGGGGTGATGTCGGCCCACTGGGCGGCCTGCCAGGACGTGGTCAGCACGTCGGAGAGGAAGAGGTAGCGCTCGTCGGGGTGACCCTCGGGCACCTTGATCGGCCCGAAGTGCGCCTGCGGGACCCGCAGGTACTCCGCCTGGCCGCCCGGCACCTGGCCGTAGAGCTTGGTGTAGCCGAACAGCGACGCGCCCTTACCGTGCTCCTTGACCTGGGTCGTCTCGCACTGCGCGAAGAAACCCCGGCTGCACATCCAGCAGGAGCCGCAGGAGATGTTGAACGGGACGACCACCCGGTCGCCGGGCCTGATGTGGGTGACCTCGGGACCGACCTCCTCCACGATGCCCATGGGCTCGTGGCCGAGGACGTCGCCCGGGTCCAGGTACATGCCCAGGACGTCGTACAGGTGCAGGTCGGACCCGCAGATGGCGGTCGAGGTCATCCGGACGATCGCGTCCGTCGGTTCTTGGATCTTGGGATCGGGCACGGTCTCCACCGAAACCTTGGACGTGCCCTGCCAGGTGAGTGCTCGCATACCGTGCCCCTCCGATGGTGTCGTCGCTTCAGGAGGTGCCCACTGCGGATCGGGATATTCAGGATCGGGATATTCCACGGTTAGCCGCCTCGTGGCCGGGCATCGCATCGAGACCGACGAGGGAAGGAACAACCATGACGGGACCGACGGGCCGGGAGTTCGCGGTGGTCACGGGTGCGTCCAGCGGCATCGGCTACGAGCTGGCGAAACAGTTCGTGCAGAACGGCTACGACGTACTGATGACCGCCGAGGACCAGGCCATCGAGCAGGCGGCGGCCGACCTGCGGCGCGACGGGCAGCACGAGGTGATCGCGGTACGCGCCGACCTGGCCACCTTCGACGGCGTGGAGGAGCTCTACGCCGCGATCCTCAAGACCGGCCGCCCGGTGGACGCGATCGCCATCAACGCCGGCCGGGGCATCGGCGGCGACTTCGTCAGCCAGACCGACCTGCGGGAAGAGCTGAACGTCATCGACGTGAACGTGACGTCGACCGTGCACCTGGCCAAGCGGGTGCTGCCGGACCTGGTGGCCCGCGGGGCCGGCCGGGTGCTGTTCACGTCGTCGATCGCGTCGATGATGCCGGGCACCTACCAGGCGGTCTACAACGCGTCGAAGTCGTTCGTGCAGTCCTTCGCCGAGGCGCTGCGCAACGAGCTGAAGGACACCGGGATCACGGTCACCGCGCTGATGCCGGGCCCCACGGACACCAACTTCTTCCACCGCGCCGAGATGGACGACACCCGGGTCGGATCGAGCAAGAAGGACGACCCGGCCGTGGTGGCCGAGCAGGGCTTCGAGGCCCTGATGAAGGGTGACGAGAAGGTGGTGGCCGGCTCGGTGAAGACCAAGGTGCAGGCCGCGGCCTCCAAGGTCATGCCGGACAGCGCCAAGGCCCAGATGCACCGCAAGATGGCCGAGCCGGGCTCGGGCGAGTGAGCGGGACGGGTGGCGGGGCGCCGGCCCCGCCACCCGAGGCCTACAGGCGCTGGTCGCCGATGACCGAGAGCAGCTGGAGCTTCTCGTAGCTCGCCGAGCC